>NZ_JBYOJS010000010.1:0-209766 GCF_057798895.1 Cupriavidus sp. 22TCCZM04-2 | reverse complement strand
CCCTCCATGTCAGGATAGTTGTCGCCTCGCTGCCTTTCGATGAAGGACAATGGGGGGCGGTAACGGTTGGAAGATGAAGCCTTATCCGGCGGAGTACAAAGAATGGGTGGTCGAGCAGATGAAGCCGCCCTTGAACCGGTCGGTGGCGGAGTTGGCCAGGGAGACAGGCATTACAACGGTGTGCCTGCGCAACTGGCGCAACGCGGCCCGAGAGCAAGGAAAGGTTGTGCCAGGCAACGGCAAACAAAGTGATAAGTGGTCCAGTGCGGACAAGTTCCGAGTGGTGCTGGAGACGGCGCCCCTGAGTGAGGCGGAGCTGTCCGAATACTGCCGCAGGAAGGGTATTCAGCCGGAACAGATCCGGGCGTGGCGGGCCGCGTGCGAGCAGGCCAATGCCAAGACACCAGACAAGCCTGACCTGGCGCAGCGCCGCGAGGAACAGGCGGCTCAGAAGCGGATCCGGGATCTTGAGCGCGAACTCAAGCGCAAGGATGCGGCGCTGGCTGAGACAGCAGCGCTGCTGGTGCTGAGAAAAAAAGCCGAGGCGATCTGGGGAAGGGACGAGGAAGACTGATCAACGTCTCGGATCGCCGCGATGCCATTGCGTTGATCGATGAAGCGGTAAAGAGCGGTGCACGCCAGTCCAGGGCCTGCGAGGAACTGGACTTGAGTGAGCGCACCTTGCAGCGCTGGCGCCATGCGCCAGAGGATGGCCGCCCGGGAGCGCAGCGCCCGGTGCCGGCGAACAAGCTCAGCGAGGCAGAACGGCAGGCCGTGCTGGCAGCGGCCAACCAGCCTGGCTACGAGAGCCTGACGCCGCACCAGATCGTGCCGAAGTTGGCCGACGAGGGCCGCTACCTGGCGTCGGAATCGACGTTCTACCGTGTGCTTCGGGCTGCAGGGCAGAGCCGGCGACGTGGACGCAGTCACAATGCCAAGCCCCGCGCGCCGACCACGCATCGTGCAGACGGTGCCAATCAGGTGTGGTGCTGGGACATCACGTGGATGCCCACTACGGTGAAGGGTCGCTTCTTCTACTGGTACATGATGCAGGACATCTACAGCCGCAAGCTGGTGGTCAATGAAGTGCACGAGAGCGAGTCGGTGGAGCATGCCCGCCGGCTGCTCGAACTGGGCTGTCTGCGCGAGCAAACGGCTGGGCGGCCGCTGGTGCTGCACTCTGATAATGGCAGCGTCATGAAGGGGCTGAGCATGCGCGCTGCGATGCAGGATCTGGGCGTGGTGCCGTCATACAGCCGCCCACGCGTGAGCAACGACAACGCCTATGCCGAAGCGTTGTTCCGTACGGCCAAGTACTGCCCGCTGTGGCCCGAGAGGCCATTCGATACGCTGGAACAGGCGCGTGAATGGGTGCATCGGTTCGTGCGTTGGTACAACGAGGAGCACCGTCACAGCGGGCTGAAGTATGTCACGCCGAACCAGCGGCACCGCGGGGAAGCGATACCCCTGCTGGCGCGACGAATGGTGGTGTATCAGGCTGCGCGCGCCCGGCACCCGCAGCGCTGGTCGCGGGGAATCCGGAATTGGAAGCTGGATCCAGTGGTCTACCTGAACCCCGAGCGGGCTGAGCTGGAGCCTAAGGAGTACCGGAAAGCAGCATAGCGGCGGACGCGACAACTACCTTGACACACGCCGCTCGGACAAAAAGTGACTCGCCGGCTACGCCGGCGAAACGCAGGCGCCTGCCAAGCACGATATCCCCAGCCAGCCAAAAAGAAAAAGCCGCCCGCAGGCGGCCCGGTATGTGCGAAAGAGCGTCTTACTGCTCCAGCTTGATGTTCTGCACCTTAACAAGATTCTTCATCTTGTCGAACTCCTTCCTGATCTCCGCCGCATGCTGCGCAGGCGAATTGCCAGAGGGCTCCGCACCGGCGGCACGCAAACGCTCCTGGAAGCCCTTGTCCTGCAATGCCTTGACTGCGGCCTCGTTCAGCTTCTTGATGACGTCGTCAGGCGTCCCGGCCGGAGCCACCAGCCCGTACCAGGCCGGATCGTTAGGCTCCTTCAGTCCCATCTCCCCAAAGGTCGGCACGTCCGGCAGCGAATCCACCCGCTTGTTCCAAGCCACCACGATCGGGCGCAGCTTGCCGGCCTTGATGTAAGGCATCGACGACGGCAGGTTGTCCACCATGATCGGCACCTGGCCGGCCAGCACGTCATTAAGCGCCGGGCCCGCGCCGCGGTACGGGATATGCACCATGAAGGTCTTGGTCGAGACCTTGAACTGTTCGCCCAGCATATGGCCGAACGCACAGGTGCCGGACGTCGCGAACGAGTACTTGCCCGGGTTGGCTTTCAGCACGGCCAGGAATTCCTTGTAATTCTTGGCCGGGAAGCTCGGGTTCACCGCAATCACGTTGGCCACGTTGGCCAGGTTCGTGATGGGCTTGAAGTCCTTGATCGGGTCGTACGAGAGTTTGGGATTGCAGGCCGGGTTCACGGCCATGGTCGACACCGTGGAGATGCCGATGGTGTAGCCGTCGGGCGCCGCCTTGGCGATGGCGTCGGCGCCGATCGAGCCGCCGCCGCCGGCGCGGTTCTCGACCACCACCGGCTGGCCCAGGATGCGGCTCATCTGGTCGGCGGCGCCGCGACCGACGATGTCGGTGGTGCCGCCCGGCGCGAACGGAATGATCAGGCGGATCGGCTTGGTCGGAAAGCTCTGTGCTTGCGCGACCGATGCCGCGGTGGCCAGGGCCAGGGTCAAAGCGATTTTGCCAGCTTGCATGAGATCAGGTCTCCCGTCAGGAAAGTCCGGGCGGGGGTGATGCCCGGAAGAAAACGCCGCCGCCGCGCCGCAGGTGGCGGCACGGCTGGCGGCAACATCATGACCGGCGGCCTCAGCCGCCCAGCAGGCCGCGCTTGACGTCCCGGTCGACGGGGTGTTCGCCAAGGAAGACGCGCAGCACGGCCTGGTAGAAGTCCTCGCCGGGGATCGGGCGGCCGCGCGGGGTGCCGTTGATGGCGACCACGGTACCGGCGTCCGGCGAAAAATCGAGGTTGATCACGTCGCCCTTGCGGGCGGTTCCGACCTGGTCGATGGTGCGTTCGAACTGGACCATCCGGGCCGACAGCATCTGCATCTGCAGCTCGCTGTGGTTTTCGCGCATGCCTTTCTGCATCGCCCTGGCGAATACGTTGGGATCGACTTCGCGGAGCATGCGGAACTGCAGCCGCTTCGTGCCGGACGTGCCGAGCACCACGGTGGCGTTGCGCGCCTTCTCGGGCAGGTACAGCGCCGCCACGTAGCCCTTGAGCAGCAGGCCCGAGCGCAGCGCGGTGCCGTTGAGCTGCAGCTCCTTGCCGGCCACGCGCGCGGCATCGTCAAAGCGCAGACCCTCGAATTCCGTCGCCCCGGCGGCGGCCGGCAGTACGGCAAGCGCCAGGCTTGCGGCGAGCGAGGCCAGCACGCGGCGCGCGGTGGGGCGGGAGGGTGAACACAGGCGCGGGGCAATCCATAGGCCCGGCGATGGCGGATGACGACGGTGCAGCATAAGGGGTCAGGCGTACAACTTGGTATGCCATGCTGGCCCATTTCTGGAAAAATACCAATCCGGATCTGCCCTAGTCTGCACATTCCGCGATTTCCCCCCCTGCATCGGCCGCCGCGCCTCGATAACAACGAAAACGCCCACGAGATGTCTTCCGCTCTCCTGCTGGTCCCGGACTTCAGCCTGATCCTGATCGGCTGGCTGCTGGTTCGCTATTCACCGTTCGACCGTGCCTTCTGGAGCGGCGTGGAACGCCTGGTCTACTTCGTGCTGTTTCCGGCGCTGCTGCTGCAGTCGACCAACAGCGCGGTGTTCGATTTCTCCTCGACCTCGGCCATGCTCGGCCTCGCGCTGGGCGTCATGGCATTCGGCATGGTCGCCGGGTACGCCGTCAAATGGGTGCTGCGACCCGGTGCCGTGGATTTTGCCTCGGGCCTGCAGACGGCGTTTCGCTTCAATTCCTATATCGGCCTGGCGCTGGCCTCGCGCATCGGTGGCAGCGAGGGCCTGGCCATGATGGCGGTGATCGTGGGCTGCACGGTGCCGCTGTGCAACGTGGCGGCGGTATGGGCGCTGGCGCGGCATGGCGAGACGCGGCTGTGGCGCGAGCTGGTGCGCAATCCGCTGATCCTGGCCACGGCCGGCGGGCTGCTGACCAACCTGCTGGGCCTGCATGCGCCCGAGGTCCTGGCCATGACGCTGAACCGGCTCGGCTCGGCATCGACGGCCCTCGGCCTGATGACGGTGGGCGCGGGGCTGCAGATGAGCGGCGCGGCCGGCACGGTCGGCCCGGTCGCGTGGTGGTCCGGCGTGAAGCTGCTGGCAATGCCCTGTGTGGCCTGGCTGGCGGGCCGGCTATTGCCGCTGACGGAGCTGCAATACCAGATCGTGGTGCTGTATGCCTCGCTGCCGACGGCGTCGAGCGCCTATATCCTGGCGGCGCGCATGGGCGGCAACGGGCCGATGGTGGCAGCGACCATCTCCGTGATGACGGTGGCCGCGATCCTCACCACGCCGATCTGGCTCGCGCTGGTCAGCTGACCGCCTGGTCTTGGGCAAGCGCCCAGTCGATGTGCTCGCGCACGAGCGGCGTGGCGACTTCGCGGCGGCTTTCCAGGGCGACGCGGATCCGCGCGGCCAGCGCGTGGTCTTGCGGGCTCTGGCCGGAGGCGGCGGCACGCAGGCCGTTGCCGAGTCCCACCGCCAGGTTGCGCAGCCAGCGTTCATGGCCGATGCGGCGGATCGGGCTGCCTTCCAGGCGCTGGTTGAACTCGGCCTCGGTCCACAGGAACAGGTCGACCATGTCCGCGGCGTCGAAGCCGTTGCGTACCTCGAAGTCGGGCAGCGTGGCCCGGTGCGCGAACTTGTTCCAGGGGCAGGCCAGCTGGCAGTCGTCGCAGCCGTAGACGCGGTTGCCCATGGGCGCGCGAAATTGCTCGGGGATCGGCCCCTTGTGCTCGATGGTCAGGTAAGAAATACAACGGCGCGCGTCGAGCTTGTAGGGCCCGAGGATCGCGCGCGTGGGACAGATGTCGATGCAGCGATGGCAGTTGCCGCAGTGCGAGGCCTCGGGCGGGTCGGCCGGCAGCGGGACGTCGACCAGGATCTCGCCGAGGAAGAACATCGAGCCGCCGTCGCGGTCGAGCAGCAGCGTGTGCTTGCCGCGCCAGCCCAGGCCGCCCTGGCTGGCCAGCGCCACTTCCATCACGGGCGCCGAATCGGTGAACACGCGGTAGCCGAACGGGCCGATGGCGGCTTCGATGCGGCTGGCGAGCTGCTGCAGCCGGTTGCGCAGCACCTTGTGGTAGTCCCGGCCGCGCGCATAGAGCGAGAGCACGGCGGTGGCGGGGTCGTCGAGCCGTGCCAGTTCATGCCGGCGCCAGTCCGGTGCAGCGGTGGCGGGCAGGTAGGGCATGCGGGCCACGATGGCGCGTACCGTGCCGGGCACCAGTTCGGCGGGACGGGCGCGCCGCGGGCCATGGTTGGCCATATAATCCATGTCGCCGTGGTAACCCTTGGCCAGCCATGCCATCAGACCTGGCTCGGCATGGCCGAGATCGACATCCGCGATGCGTACCGAGGCAAAGCCCAGCTCGGCACCCCACTCCCGGATCGACAGCACGAGCGCCTCCAGGCCGCCCTTGCCTGCTGCATCGGCAGCGGCCTGGGGCCGCGGAGTGGGGGCGCCTGGCGCTTCGGATGCTCGGTCGGTCATCCCTGAATTGTACGCAATGCCCCTGCTTGAAGAACGTTCCCTGACGCTGCCCGACGAAGCCGCCACCGCGCGCTTCGGTGCGGCGCTCGCCGGCGTGGTCAGCGCCTTGCCGCCCACCACCGTGCACGTGCAGCTCTCGGGCGATCTTGGCGCGGGCAAGACCACCTTGTCGCGCGCCATCCTGCGCGCGCTCGGGCATGCCGGCAAGGTCCGCAGCCCGACCTACACGCTGTGCGAGCCCTACGACGTGGCGCGCGCCGACGGGTCGCCGCTGACGGTCTACCACTTCGACCTGTACCGTTTCGCCGATCCGGAGGAATGGATCGACGCAGGTTTCCGCGACTGCTTTGCCGAGCCCGCCTTCAATCTCGTGGAGTGGCCGGAGAAGGCCGGACGCCTGCTTGGGGAACCGGACCTGCACGTGTTGCTCCAATCGGACATCTCCGCGGACGATATGGCGGATGTGGCCGGCCAGCGCCGGATTGCGACGCTGCGCGCCTATACTCCCACTGGAATTACCTTGCTTAACGCATGCTGATCAAGCGACTCGCCACCGACCGACCCGATGGACCCGACGGACTGCTGCAGGCCCGCCGCAAATGGATGGCGCAGTGCCTGAAGCTGGGTGCCGGCACGGCCGTGCTGACACTGGCCGGACCGCAACTGGCCTTTGGCGCCGGCATCGTCGCCGTGCGCGTATGGCCAGCGGAGGACTACACGCGCGTCACGATTGAATCCGACACGCCGCTGGCTGCCGTGCACCAGATGCTCCACGACCCGGACCGGCTCGTGGTGGACATTGACGGCCTCGACCTCTCGCCCACGCTGCGCGAACTGGTGGCCAAGATCACGTCGAACGATCCCTATATCCAGACGGTGCGCGTCGGCCAGAACCGGCCGCGCGTGGTGCGCATGGTGTTCGACCTGAAGGAAAACGTCGCGCCGCAGGTGTTCACGCTGGCGCCGATCGGCAGCTACAAGAACCGGCTGGTGTTCGACCTGTATCCGGTGAACCCGCCCGATCCGCTGTGGAAGCTGGTGCGCGACACCGAGGAAAAGCAGCGCCGCTTCGCCAACAGCGCGCCGCCGCCGGGTTCCGACGGCATCGCCGGGGCCCCGGCAGGCGCGGAAGAAGACGCCATCGGCGCGCTCGTGCGCAAGTTCGATGAAAAGGGCGACGTGCCCGCGACCACGGCGCCGCCGCCGCCCATTGCAGCGGTCAGGCCGCCGAAGCCTGCGGTGCCCGTGGTGCCCAGGCCGAACGCGCCGGTGGTCCCGCCCGTCGCGCAGGGCGATCCCACTGCCGAGCGCCCGTTCAAGATGCGCCGCCTGCTGACGGTGGCGATCGATCCCGGCCATGGCGGCGAAGATCCGGGTGCCATCGGTGCCTCGGGCTCGCGCGAGAAGGACGTGGTGCTGCAGATCGCGCACCGGCTGCGCGCCAAGATCGATGCGCAGCCCAATATGCGAGCGATGATGACGCGCGACGCCGATTTCTTCGTGCCGCTGAACGTGCGCGTGCAGAAGGCCCGCCGCGTGCAGGCGGACCTGTTCGTGTCGATCCACGCCGATGCCTTCCTGTCGCCGGAAGCGAAGGGCGCCTCGGTGTTTGCGCTATCGGAGCGCGGCGCTTCCAGCACGGCCGCGCGCTGGCTGGCCAACAAAGAAAACGCGTCGGACCTGATTGGCGGCGCCAACCTGAACAAGGACGCGCAGGTCGCGCGCGTGCTGCTGGACTTGTCGACCACGGCGCAGATCAACGACAGCCTGCAGGTCGGCAAGGCCGTGCTGCAGGAAATCGGCGGCATCAACCGACTGCACAAGGGTAGCGTGGAGCAGGCCGGGTTTGCGGTGCTGAAGGCGCCGGATATCCCGTCGATCCTGGTCGAGACGGCCTTTATCAGCAACCCCGAGGAAGAGCGCAAGCTCAATGACGACGCGCACCAGGAACAACTGGCCAATGCGATCCTGCGCGGGATTCGCAGCTACTTCGCGCGCAATCCGCCGTTGTCGAAGAATCCTTCGGTGTAGCGGTCACGGGGCGGAAAAGAAAAACGGGGGATGCATGCACTGCATCCCCCGTTTTTCTTTTCCGTGCGGCGAAGCTCAGGCGCGTGCGGTGCTCGCGTCCTCGATGAGCGCATCGCGATTCGCATAGCGCGCGGCAATGACCGAGCAAACGATGAGCTGCAACTGGTGATAGACCATCAGCGGCAGCACCAGCAGCCCCAGCGCCGGGTGGCCGGCGAACAGGATATTGGCCATCGGAATGCCGTTGGCCAGGCTCTTCTTGGAGCCGCAGAACACCGCGGTGATCTCGTCCTCGACGCTGAAGTGCAGGCGGCGCGCAACGAACGTGGTCGTGCCCAGCACGACGAACAGCAGCACGGCGGCCAGCCCCATCACGGCGGCGATGGTCTGCCAGTGGTAGTGGTGCCACAGGCCTTCGGCGGTTGCGTCGCAGAACGACGAATAGACGATCAGCACGATCACGCCACGGTCGACCTTGCTGGTGATGTGCTTTTTCTTCGCCAGCCAGCCAGCGATCAGCGGGCGCATCAACTGGCCCAGCGCGAACGGCAGCAGCAGCTGCAGCGCCACGCCCGTGAGCGCCTTGCCCAGCGGCATCGACGCGCCGCTGGCACTGATCACCAGGCCCATCAGCAGCGGAGTCACGGCCATGCCGATCAGGCCCGAGATGGTGGCGTTGAAGATGGCGCCCGGCACATTGCCGCGCGCCATCGAGGTCATGGCCACCGACGACGATACCGTGGACGGCAGCGCGCAAAGATAGAACACGCCGAGCAGCAGGTCCGGCGGCAGCGAATTGCGCAGCGACAGCATCAGCAGCAGGCCGACCACCGGGAATACGACGTAGGTGAAGGTCTGCACGAACACGTGCAGGCGCCAGTGCCGGGCCCCTGCCACGAGCTTGTCACGCGACAACGCCGCGCCATGCAGGAAGAAGACGAGCGCCACGCCCAGGCTGGTGACGGTGCCAAGGTGCAGCGGACCGCGGCTGCTGCCGAACTCGGGCGCGAGCAGGGCAATGCCAATGGCGGTCAGCATGATCAGGACGAAGCCGTCGATCAGGTCGTAGAGTTTCTTGAGCTTGGAAAGCATGCTGGACTTCTAAGGCGTCTAAGGGTTTAGCCTAGTATTGGACGACACCCGGGTCTAGAATGCAAATTCATTTATTGCATTCATTTATCTCGTCGTTGCATGAATTACACAATCCGGCAGCTACGGGTGTTTCTCGCCGTGGCGGAGAAGGGCGGTTTCAGCCGGGCGGCCGATGCCATCGGTCTGACGCAATCCGCGATCAGCCGCGGCGTCGCGGAGCTTGAAACGGCACTTGGCGTGAGGCTGCTGGATCGCACTACCCGGGAAGTCGTACTCACCCCGGCGGGCCATGCTCTCGCGCCGGCCCTGGAGCGGCTGCTGGGCCAGCTGGACGACACGCTCGAAGACACCCGCCAGCTTGGTGAGCACTATCGTGGTCGTGTGGTGATCGCTGGCGCCCCGACGATCTCGGCGCGGCTGATGCCGATGGTTGTCTCCGCATGCGCGGCGCAATACCCGGAAATCCGCCTGACCGTGCGCGACAACGTGCAGGCCGATGGCCTGGAGCAGGTGCGTGTCGGCGGCGTGGATTTCGGCGTGCTGATCGACCCGCTCGTGCATGAGGGACTGACCATCGAGCCGCTGGTGACCGATCCGTTCTGCTTCGTGTGCCTGCGCGATCATCCGCTCGCGCAGGAAAAGACGGTGCCGTGGGCGGCGCTGGACGGCATGCGGCTGGTGCTGCTGGACCTCGCCTCGGGCAGCCGGCCCCTGATCGATCGCGTGTTCGGGCGCCACGGCATCGTGCCGCGGGTGATTCAGGAAATGGGACACTCGGCGAGCGTGTTCGGCATGGTGGAGGCCGGCATCGGCGCGTCGGTGCTGCCGACCTACTCGCTGCCGCTGCCGGCGGCGTCGCCCCTGGTATGGCGACCGCTGGTGCCGCGCGAAGAGCGCCGCATTGTCATGGTGCGGCGCGCGGATCGCTCGCTGTCGCCGGCCGCGGCGGCGGTATGGTCGCTGGTCCGCAATCTCGGCATCACGGCAGCGGGGCCGGAACCGGAGGCCGCCTGAGCGGCCTAGGTGTCTTCAGCGTGCCCGGGCGGTGACCATGACCGCTTCCAGGTCGAAGCTGCCGTCCGCCTGCACGCGATAGTGCTCGCGGACTTCGGCGGGCGCCAGCTGCCACAGGTGGCGGATGGCTTCGACCGCCACCGGCGCGGTGCGCATGCGCGTGACCCAGCTCTGGAACTCGATGCCGATGCGCCAGACCGGCGAGACGCCGATTTCGTCTGCCGCGAAGCCCGCCGACGCGAACATCGCGCGCCAGGCCGGGCCGGTGTAGTCGCGCACGTGCGACGGATCGCGCAGCAATTCGACCGATTGCAGCCAGGTGTCGCGCAGCGGATCCTCGGCGCCCACGATATCGATCAGCACGACCTTGCCACCCGGCTTGAGCACGCGGCGCATCTCGCGCAGCGCCGCCGGCACATTGCGCCAGTGATGGGCGCTCATGCGCGAGACCACGGCGCAGAAGCTGCCGTCTTCGAACGGAAGCGTTTCCGCGGCGCCCTGGCGCGTCACGACGTTGGCGAGCCCGCGTTCGCGCGCGGCGCCTGCCACCACGTCGAGCATTTCCTGCGACAGGTCATACGCCGTGACCGTGCCCGCCACGGCCGCGGCGGCGAAGCTCGCGTGCCCGGCGCCGCAGCCGAGGTCCAGCACCGTGCTGGATGCCCGCTTGTCGGCCGGGATCAGGTCCGCGAGCTCCTGCCTGAGCTGTTCCAGGTCTGCGCCCTGCGCGTGGACGGCACTGGTGAGGTAAGCGCTGGCGGTGGCGCCGAACTGGGCCGCGACGAGTTCCTGTTGTTGCATGACTGGCTCCTGAACCGGCTGCATGCCGGTCTTCTGATGATCGGGGACTTGCCCGCGGTGCGGGTTCCGGACTACTGTAGGGCGATCGTTTTCCCGGTACAAGTTACCGTTTTATCCTGGTATAAGACGCACCAGCCTATGGTCGAATCTCTTTCAGATACTTTTGCATCGCCGGATCCTCCATCAGAGCCGGGCGCGGCCGCGCTGGTCACGCGGGAGGCGGTACTCGGCGCATTCCTGCGCGCCCACCGTGAACGGCTCGCGCCCGACGATGTGGGCCTGCCGCCCGGCCGACGCCGCCGTACGCCGGGCCTGCGCCGCGAGGAAGTGGCCCAGCTGGCCGGACTGAGCGCCACGTGGGTGACCTGGCTGGAGCAGGGGCGCCCGGTCGCGTTGTCGGCGCGGGCGCTGGCCAGCCTGGCCACCGCGCTGCGCCTGTCGCGGGCGGAGCGTGCCTACCTGTTCGAATTGGCTGGGCGACGCGATGCGCAGCAGGCCGGCACCGAGGCGGTTCCCCCGGCAGTCATGGCCAGCGTGCATGCCATCAACGGCCCGGCCTACCTGCTGGATCGCCAGTGGAACGCACTGACGTGGAACGAGGCCGCGGCGCGGCTGTTCGTCGGCTGGCTCGATGCCGACAACCCCGAGCGCAATCTGCTGCGCGCGATGTTCCTGTCCGCGCCGCTGCAGGCGCTGGTCGAGGACTGGCCGCACCGCGCCGGCCGCCTGGTGGCGGAATTCCGCGCGCACAGCATCCGCCACGCGGACGATGCGCCCATGCGTGCGCTGATCGAGGGCCTGATGATGGAAAGCCCGGCCTTTCGCGCCGCTTGGCAGTCCCAGGACGTGGAAGACCGGGAAGGCGGACGCCGCGGTTTCCACCACCCGGCCCTCGGCGCGCTGCAGTTCGAGCAGCTAACGCTATGGCCGGCGGCGGCGCCGGGATTGATGCTGGTGATGCTGCTGCCGGCCTGAGCCCGCAGCAGTGGGGAGAGCGGACGCTTACTTGGGCTGCATCCGGATCGCGCCGTCAAGGCGGATCACTTCGCCGTTGAGCATGGTGTTGCCGATGATGGCCTGCGCGAGCTTGGCATACTCGGCCGGGCGGCCGAGACGCGACGGGAACGGCACCATCTTGCCGAGCGCGTCCTGGACATCCTGCGGCATGCCCAGCAGCATCGGCGTCTCGAACAGGCCCGGGGCGATCGTCACGCAACGCACGCCGTCGCGCGACAGGTCGCGCGCGATGGCCAGCGTCATGCCGACCACGCCGCCCTTCGAGGCCGCATAGGCGGCTTGCCCGATCTGGCCGTCGAACGCCGCCACCGAGGCGGTGTTGATGATCACGCCGCGCTCGCCTTCGGCATCGGGCGCGTTCTGCACCATGGCTGCCGCCGCCAGCCGGATCATGTTGAAGGTGCCGATCAGGTTGACGCGGATGGTCTTGTCGAAGGCATCGAGCGGATGCGGGCCGTTCTTGCCCACGGTCTTGCTGGCGACGGCGATGCCGGCGCAGTTCACCAGCCCCGCCACGCGGCCCAGCGCCTGCGCGGCGGCCACGACGGCCTGGCCATCGGCTTCGGACGCCACGTCGCACTTGACGAAGGTGCCGCCCAGCTCCTGCGCGAGCGCATTGCCCGCGGCCTCGTTCAGGTCGGCAATGACGACCTTGCCGCCCGCCTCGGCCACCATGCGCGCGGTGCCGGCGCCCAGGCCCGACGCGCCGCCCGTAACGATGAATACATTGCCCTGGATGTCCATCTGCTGTCTCCTCTGTGATCAGTCGCCGTGGCAACTGCCGTTTACGTAAACGTCAACTTCCGCGCTATTGTACGGAGCCATGCGCAGCTGGCAAGAGGGGAGGCCATGCCTCGTCAGAAACAAAAAAGCGACCCGGAGGTCGCTTTTTTGGGATGGCTCAAGTGCCGGGGCTTACTTCAGTGCCTCGAACGCGCGCGCGGTGATGCTCTCGACGTCGCCCATGCCCTCGATCTTGCGGTACTTGGGCGGTGCCACCTTGGCGGTGCTGTCGCCCTTGGCGGCCCAGTCCGAGTAATAGTCGACCAGCGGGCGGGTTTGCTGGGCGTAGACGTCCAGGCGCTTGCGCACGGTGTCTTCCTTGTCGTCGTCGCGCTGGATCAGCGCTTCGCCGGTCACGTCGTCGACGCCTTCGACCTTGGGCGGGTTGAACTTGACGTGGTAGGTGCGGCCCGATGCCACGTGCACGCGCCGGCCGCCCATGCGTTCGATGATGGCGTCGAACGGCACGTCGATTTCCAGCACGTAGTCGATCGCGACGCCGGCTTCCTTCATGGCCTCGGCCTGCGGAATGGTGCGTGGGAAGCCGTCGAACAGGTAGCCGTTCTTGCAGTCGGCTTCCTTCAGGCGGTCCTTGACCAGGCCGATGATGATGTCATCCGACACCAGTCCGCCTGCGTCCATGACCTTCTTGGCTTCAATGCCCAGCGGCGTGCCGGCCTTCACCGCGGCGCGCAGCATGTCGCCCGTGGAGATTTGCGGAATGCCGAACTTCTCGCAGATGAACTTGGCTTGCGTGCCTTTGCCGGCGCCAGGCGCGCCCAACAGGATCAAACGCATTTACGGGTCCTCAGAGTTTTGAATCTGGTGTGGCGGGAGACGAGAACGAGGGTAACGCCGTAACTTGACGCAGGACTTACTGCGCGCGCTTGGATCAGGTCACGTGGTCGGCCGGTGCGGCGCTGCGGAACGCGGCGCGGGTCACCGGACGGGCTCTATCTGTATCTCCCCACCGAGCCTTGGCCGGCCAGCGCATTCTGGTGCGCTAGTCCGACGGCTCTGTATCGCCAGGCATTATGCCACGAGGCACAGAGAATCCGGCCCGAAATCGGGCCGATTCCTGTTGCAGGTGTATGAACCCCAACGCAAAAGCCGTCACCGCGCAACAAAGTGGCTCAGGGACCTTCCTGCGCCATGCCCTGGGCCCACAGCGCGCGCGCGCGCTCCAGGTCGGCCGGCGTGTCGACGCCGGGCGCCGGCGCGGCGGCTGTTTCCAGCACGGCGATGCGCTCTCCATGCCACATGGCGCGCAGTTGCTCCAGCGCCTCGGTCTGCTCCAGCGGCGCCGCCGCCAGCGTCGGGAAGCGGCGCAGGAAGCCGACCCGGTAGGCGTACAGGCCGATATGGCGCAGGACTGGCATGGGCGGCAGCGGCACCTGCGCCATCGAGGCGGGCACCGCGGGCACGCCGGCCCAGTCGTCGCGCGACCAGGGAATCGGCGCGCGGGAGAAGTAGAGGGCACGGCCGGCGGCATCGCAGACCACCTTGACCACGTTCGGGTTGAAGACCTCGGCCACCTCGTGCAGGGGATGGGCGGCGGTCGCGATGGCGCAGTCGGGATGGTGCGCAAGGTGCAGCGCGACATCGTCGATCAGTTGCGGGTCGATCAGCGGCTCGTCGCCCTGCACGTTGACGACGATGGCGTCGTCGGGCAATCCAAGCCGGACCACGACTTCGGCCAGGCGGTCGGTGCCCGACGGATGGTCGGCGCGCGTCAGCACGGCCTCGATCCCATGCGCGGCGCAGGCTTGCGCCACGGCCGGGGCGTCGGTGGCCACCACCGTGCGCCGCGCCGACGAGGCATGCGCGCGTTCGGCCACGCGCACGACCATCGGCCTGCCGCCGATATCGGCCAGCGGCTTGTCCGGCAGCCGCGTGGACGCTAGCCGCGCGGGAATGACGACGGTGAAGGCGGGAATGCTCATGATGCGGGTCTCAGCCAGCCCGGGGCGCATCCGGGTCGATCACGCGGCCCGGCACCGACTGGCGGGCCTCGTCGGCCAGCATGACGGGAATGCCGTCGCGGATCGGGTAGGCCAGCTTGTCGGCGTGGCAGATCAGTTCCTGCGCGGCGCGGTCGTATTCCAGCTTGCCTTTGCAAAGCGGGCAGACCAGGATTTCAAGCAGCCGGTTGTCCATCTCGGGGTTCCTTGTTGGGGCCGGTGGCGCCGCCCGATGCAGGCGCCGTCGCGGCCGGGATGCGCGCCTGCACGGCACGCCGGATCTTGTCGACCAGGCCCGCGTCGATCACGGGCGTGGTGGGAACGACCCAGATGCGCGGGTCGTCGAATCGCTCGCATTTTACGGCATCCTTCTCGGTGATCAGGATGACGTCGGCGTCGAGCGCGTCGGGGTTGCCGGCGAACGGATCGTCGGCGAAATCGTAGTGGTCCGGCAGCGGCAGCGTCCTCGGGCTCAGGCCGGCGCCGCGCAGGCTGGCGAAGAAGCGCTCCGGGTTGCCGATGCCGGCCGCGGCCAGCACGCGGCGCCCGGCAAAGGCACTGACGGGGCGCGCCATGGCGGGGTCGTTGAGCTGCCACGCATCGTCGAGTTCCAGCCGCATGCCATAGACATCGGGCCGGTCCGGCGTGGCGCGGAAGTTGGGGTCGTTGATCAGCGTGGCGTCGCGCGGACGCGAAAGCGGCTCGCGCAGCGGGCCGGCCGGCAGCAGCAGGCCGTTGCCGCCCATGCGGGCGTCGAACATCACGATCTCGAAGTCGCGCTGCAGGCGGTAGTGCTGCAGGCCGTCATCGAGCAGCAGCACGTTGACGCCGGGATGCGACACCAGCATGGTCTGCGCGCACAGCGCGCGGTCGGGGAACACCCAGACCGGCACGTCGGCCGCGCGCGCGATCAGCAACGGCTCGTCGCCGACGTCCGATGCCTTCGACGTCGGCTTGACCCGGCGCGGATGCTTGAGCGTGACGCCATAGCCGCGCGACACCACGCCGGGGCGCAGGCCGGCCTCGGTCAGTGCCTGCGCCAGCGCGATCACGGCCGGCGTCTTGCCGGTGCCGCCCACGGTCACGTTGCCGACCACGATCACGGGCATCGGCAGCCGCGTGGACTTGAACCAGCCATGCAGGTAGCCATGGCGGCGCACTCGCGCGATCAGGCCGAACAGCAGCGAGAACGGCAGCATCACCCACGCGAACCAGCCGCGGCGCTGCCACTGGGCGGTCACGAAATCGGCAAAGTCATGGCGTGGAACGGACATGGGAGGGCAGGGGGAGGATTGGTTGGCTGGCGCTGTGGCCAGCCGGACGCGCACATTATGGGCATTGCCGTGCGCATGCGGCAACCCCGGGCCCCTTGTCCGGCGGGGCCCGATGCTGGCAGCGGTCAGCGCGGCTGGGCGCTCTGCGTGGCGAAGGTCAGCCGCGACAGCCCGGCCAGTCGCGCGGCTTCCATCACGTTGATGACGGCCTGGTGCGTTGCCTGGGCATCGGCGTTGACGATGACCACCGGCGGCTGGCCGCTCGTGGCGGGGCCGGCCGCGGCGCGCAGCTGGTCCGCCAGGCTGGTCACATCCTTCTGCTCCAGCACCTGCTTGTTAACGGAGTAGACGCCGCGCGAAGACACCGACACGACGATCTCCTGCGGGCGCTGCTGCGCGCGCTCGGCATCGGCGGTCGGAAGCTGGATCTGCAGCTCGGTGTAGCGCGAGTAGGTGGTCGTGATCATCAGGAAGATCAGGATCACGAGCAGTACGTCGATGAGCGGAATCAGGTTGATTTCCGGCTCTTCACGCCGCTGGCGGGAACGGAATTGCATGGCGCTTCCTGGCTGTTCCGGCGCTCAGCCGCGCCGTTGCGGCAGGATGGCGTCCAGGAACGCCGTGGCGCGGAATTCCAGTTCGGCCACGTAGTCGTCCACGCGGCGGCGGAAATAGCGCCAGAAGATCAGGGCGGGAATCGCGATGATCAGGCCGAAGGCGGTGTTGTACAGCGCCACCGAGATACCGTGCGCCAGCTGCTCGGGATTGGCGCCCGTGCCGCCCTGGCTGCCGAAGATCTCGATCATGCCGATCACCGTGCCCAGCAGCCCCATCAGCGGCGCGACCGAAGCGATGGTGCCGAGCGCGTTGAGGTAGCGCTCCAGCTCATGGGCGACCACGCGCCCGGCTTCTTCCACGACTTCCTTGGCGGCGTCGCGCGAGGTATGCGGCTGCAGCACCACGTGGCGCAGGCCCGCCGCCAGCACGCGGCCCAGCGGCGAACTCTGTTCGAGCGTGTTGACCACCTCCGGCGTGGCGCGGCGTTGCTGCGCGGCCGACAGCGCCTCATCGTAGAGGCGGGCGGGAAGTACCTTGCTGCGCTTGAGGGTCAGAAAACGCTCGACGACCAGTGCCAGCGCAATTACCGAAGCGAGCAGCAGCGGCCAGATCGGCCAGCCGGCCGCTTGAATGATCGAAAACAATGGGACCCCCGAATCGACAACCAGGAACGACAATCAGACACGACAAGACAATGACCGGCTTTATATGGCAGGCCTTGGATACGCGCACACCGAGGCTTGCACGCAGCGGCACTGCTCCGAAAATCAGGCAGCACTCTAACCCGCGCCATGGCGCGCGGCAAGACGCTGTCAAAGGGTGTCTCGGCCGCGCATCGGTGCGGCGGCGCACACTTTCCACAGCCAGGCGGGACAGGATTGTGGATGGATTGTGGAAACCAGCCTGACAAGCACGCTAACCTGTTGATCCATAAGGGTAAAGGAGATCCTGCCTGTTTTTTGTGCAGATGGGGTCTCACGGCATTTATTCGGCTGTGGATAGCCCTTTCCGAGCCTCGGGAGGGGTTTACCCGCTGCTTTCCACACGGTTGCGGGACAGGATTGTGGACGGCCTGTGGAAATTGTTCTGAGAAGACGCCTAAGTCATTGATTTTAATGAAAAGTCATCCTGTCGCCTAAAAAATAGGCAATGTGGCGCGCAACGGGCTCGCGACCTCCGCGGCCGTCGCCTTGATCCATGTCGGTCTTTTTCCACACAGCACAAGGAGAGCATTGTGGACGGGTTGTGGACAAGCTCTGGAGATCGGCATTAAGTCATTGATTTTTCTGAGTTTTGCTGTTGTTGCCAAAAAAATGGGCAATGACACGCGCCAACGGGCTCAATACAGGCGAGTGGCCCCCGCGATCCATCCCTCCGACATGGCGGAAGGCAGTGGGTGGATGCAGGCGGCGAGCGCTACACCTTTACACCAGTTGCGCCGGATGGTTCTCTTTTATCCAGAGATCCTGTGGATAACTTTGTGAACAAGCCCCGCAGGCGCCCCGTAAGTGGTTGACGCGTAAGGAAATTGGTTACATTGCCTAATTTTTGTTGCGGTCTGAAAATTCATAAGAATCAAAGGGTTGTACCTACTCATGGGGACTCCGCCAATGGTCTGCGACAACATAACTGTCCTCTTGACATAGCCGTTATGCTGTGGACATGTCCAACCCACGCCGCACGCGCGGCGACGCCCCATGCCAGAGCCGCAGACCTTTTCGCGCGAATCGTCCTCCATGCCTGCCCGCAACCCGCGCGAAGCGATTCCCGTCGGCGAGTTGAACCACGCGATCGCGACCATGCTCGAGCGCGGATTTCCGCTGACGTGGGTGCGCGGCGAAATCTCGAACTTCACCCGGGCCTCCAGCGGCCACTGGTACTTTTCGCTCAAGGACGCGCGAGCGCAGATTCGCTGCGTGATGTTTCGCGGGCGCAACCAGCATGTCGATTTCACGCCCCGTGAAGGCGAAGCGGTGGAAGTACGCGCCGTGGTCACGCTGTACGAAGCGCGCGGGGACCTGCAGCTCGGGGTGGAGGCCATGCGCCGCGCGGGCCTTGGCAATCTCTACGAGGCGTTCCTGCGCCTGAAGGAAAAGCTCGCCCAGGCAGGCTTGTTCGCTCCCGAGCGCAAGCGGCCCGTGCCGACGCATCCGCGTGCGATCGGCATCGTGACTTCGCTGCAGGCGGCTGCCTTGCGCGATGTCCTGACCACGCTGCGCCGGCGTGCGCCGCATGTGCCGGTGGCGGTCTATCCGGTGCCGGTGCAGGGCGCCGGCGCCGCACAGAAAATTGCCGACATGCTCGACCAGGCCAGCGCGCGGCGCGAATGCGATGTGATCATCCTGTGCCGCGGCGGCGGCAGCATCGAAGACCTGTGGTCCTTCAACGAAGAAGTAGTAGCGCATGCCATTGCGCGCAGCGCGGTGCCGGTGATCTCCGGCGTGGGCCATGAAACCGATTTCACCATTGCCGATTTCGTGGCCGACGTGCGCGCGCCCACGCCCACCGGCGCGGCCGAACTGGTCAGTCCGGACCGCGGGCATCTGCTGGCGCTGACGCGCCGCGCCGGCGACGGCCTGGTGCAGTCGATGCGACGCGAACTGGACCGGCGCGCACAGCACCTGGACTGGCTCGCGCGGCGGCTGCGCAGCCCGCAAGCGCAACTGCAGGAGCGGCGCGCGCGTGTCGACAATCTGGCGCGACACTTGCGTGCGGCGTTGCGGGAGACCGTGGTGGCGCAGCGCCATCGCCAGCAGCTGCTCGCCATGCGTTGGACGGCTTGCCGGCCCGACACGGCGGCGGCCGGTGCCGGCGTCGCGCGGCTGGCGCAGCGCATGCAGGCCGCGGCGGCCCGCCAGCAGGAGCGGCAGGCGCAGCGCCTGGCACGCGTGGCGGGCGCGCTGGAATTGCTGGCCCCGCAACGCACGCTGGAACGCGGCTACGCGGTGCTGCTGGACCCGCGCGGACACGCCTTGCGCTCGCCTGCGGAACTGCGTCCCGGCAGCGTGGTGGAGGCCCATCTGGCCGAAGGCGTGGCCGACGTCGCGATTGCCGCCGTACAGGCCAAGCTGGGCGGAATCTGAACCCAGACCGACCCGCCGCGGACAAACTAACATGACCTCAGGGGGCTTTGCGCCGCGGTTTGCGTGGGTCTTGCAAGTCTCCTACAATCGGCAATTCCCCGGCCGCATTCCCGACCACAACCCCAACCCACAGAGACAGAACAATGGAACACAAGCTCCCCCCGCTGCCGTACGCGCATGATGCCCTGGCTCCGCACATCTCCAAGGAGACGCTGGAGTTCCACCATGACAAGCATCACCAGACCTACGTCACCAACCTGAACAACCTCATCAAGGGCACCGAGTTCGAGAACGCGACCCTGGAAGAGATCACCAAGAAGTCGTCCGGCGGCATCTTCAACAACGCTGCCCAAGTGTGGAACCACACCTTCTACTGGGAATCGATGAAGCCCAACGGCGGCGGCCAGCCGACCGGCGCGCTGGCTGATGCCATAAACGCCAAATGGGGCTCGTTCGACAAGTTCAAGGAAGAGTTCACCAAGACCGCCGTCGGCACGTTCGGTTCGGGCTGGGCCTGGCTGGTCAAGAAGGCCGACGGTTCGCTCGACCTGGTGTCCACCTCGAACGCCGCCACCCCGCTGACCACCGACGCCAAGCCGCTGCTGACCTGCGACGTGTGGGAACACGCCTACTACATCGACTATCGCAATGCCCGTCCCAAGTACGTCGAGGCATTCTGGAACGTCGTGAACTGGGACTTCGCCAGCAAGAACTTCGCCGGCTGAGATCCGCTGCGTGCTGACGCGATCAGCACGCCGGCGCGATAGCCCATGAGGCTCCGACAGTTCAGCTCGGGCCTCGGCATTGAAAACAAGCCCTCCACAGCGAGGGCTTGTTTTTTTGCGCGGCCACTTACCGCCATTAACCGGCACTTGCCGGCTCCAGCATGATCTTGATCCACCCCGGCTGGCGCGTGTCGAACTGCCGGTATGCCGCGATCGCATCGGCGAGTGGTTCCGTCCTGCTGAGGATCGCGGTCGGATCGATGGCACCCGTGCGCACCAGTTCAACCAGCTTCGGGATATACGCGCGGTGGTTGCAGTTGCCCATGCGCAGCGTCAGATTCTTGTTCATGGCCGCGCCGATGGGGAAGGTGTTGTCGGTGGGCGGATAGACGCCGATGATCGACAGTGTCCCGGCCTTGGCCAGACTCTTCACTGCCCATTGCAGCGCTTGTGCGGGCGCATCGCCGGGGACCCAGTTTCGGCCGTCAGGGCGTGCGTGGGGCGCGAGCTTGTCCTTCAGTTTCTCTCCTTCGGCATTGGCGGGATCGCCCGACGCCGGGCCATGATGCGCGTGAACGGCATCGACACCGACCGCGTCGATGGCGCGATCGACGCCAATGCCGCCGGTCAGCGCCAGGATGGCCTGCACCGGATCTTCCTCGTCGAAGTTGATGGTCTCCGCGCCCTGTGCGCGCGCCATGTCCAGCCGGTCCGGCACGGCATCGATCGCCAGCACGCGTCCGGCGTTCAGCAGCTTTGCCGACGCAATCGCGAACTGCCCGACCGGGCCGCAACCAAACACGGCCACGCTATGGCCGGGATGGATGCCCGCCATATCCGCGGCGAAATAGCCGGTGGGAAAAATGTCGGACAGCATGATCGCCTGCTCGTCCGTCACGGTGTCCGGTAGCTTGACGAGATTGACCGATGCCATCGGCACGCGCGCTTTCTCGGCCTGCAAGCCCTGGAACGGCCCGGTCTGCTCCGGGCCGCCGTAGAACGCCGTGCCGGCCTGCTTGCCATGCGGGTTGGCGTTGTCGCACTGCGCGTAGTAGCCGGCGCGGCAATAGGAACAGTATCCGCATGCGATCGTGGACGGAATCACCACGCGATCGCCGATTGCCAGGTTGCGCACTGCCTTGCCGAGCTGCTCGATCACGCCCACGCCTTCATGGCCGAGCACCGTGCCCGGCTTCAGGCTTTCCATCGTGCCGCGCACGAAGTGCAGATCCGTGCCGCAAATGGCACTGGCGGTGAGCCGCACGATGGCATCGGATTCCTCTTCGATGCGCGGATCGGGCACGTCCTCCAGCCTGATGTCACCAATCGCGTGAAATACCACTGCTTTCATTTGCGGTCTCCTGCACGGGTTGAAAACGCCTCCCCCGCAGACGCAAGAAGCGTGACATGCACGGGACTGCCGCTCCAGCGCATCCTCGAATCTGACCACGGCGCCCCGCATGGAACGCATTTTGCTGCTGGCGGGCGAGGCGTGCTGCGCAGCGGGCGCGCCAATGGCTCAATCTCCATTGCAGGGACGACATCATGGACAAATCGAAAATCCCCACCGGGCAACGTGCCGCCCTTGGCCTGCTGGCCGACGATCATCGTGCCGTGAAGAAGCTGTTCAAGCAGTTCCAGGACGCGAAGGAAGATGCCGACAAACAGTCCATTGCGGCGGAGACCTGCCGCCAGCTCACGGTCCATGCGCAGATCGAGGAAGAGATCTTCTACCCCGCATTGCGCGGCGTGAACGACAAGATGGACGACATGCTCGATGAGGCCAAGGTCGAGCACGGCGTCGCCAAGGACCTGGTCGCGGAGATCGAGTCCGGCGAGCCGGAAATGCTCGAGGCACGATACACGGTGCTGTCCGAGTATGTCGGCCATCATGTCGAGGAAGAGGAGAACGAACTGTTCCCCGCCGTCATCCAGGCCAAGGTCGATCTCGCCGATGTCGCGCAGCAGCTCGAAGCGCGTAAAACGGAGTTGCTTGGCGAGCATGCCTGACGCGGGAACCGGACGCCCGATACAGGCGCCGGGGGCGACGCTGCAAGCAACTCCCGTACCCCTTTTCTTCAATGGCGGCGCAAGAACTACCGCCAGCTTGAAGGTGGCCCGGCTGATTCCGGCCGATGAAGCCATGCCGGGCCAAAAAAGGCCAATACGATATGCGGTCACGTCATGCATGCCCGGCTTGGTACAAACGTTGCTCGCAGAACATCAGAGCCGTGTGGATCACGGTGGATCTCCTGGAGTCCGCACCATGCCTGAAGACAGAACAAGATTGACCGACTACCGCTATGGTGGCCACAGCGCGGTGAGTGACGATCACGGCCACGCCGCGGCCGGCGACGTCAAGCCTGCCAGTCACGACAACGAGCCCGTGCAGCCCTATGTACCGTCGGGGCTCAACGAGCCGGCGGGCGTCGAGCGCTACGGCATGTATGGTGTCGCGCCAGCCAATGCGCCGGGGCCGACACCAGCCGGGCGCAGCGGAATGCCCGAGCCGCTGCCCGGGCGCTTCGACGGGGACGGCGTGCGCACGGCAGTGCCGGCCAGCGAAGCGCGGCTGCGCGAACGGCTGGAAATCGAGCTGGCCGGGATCGTCGATCCCGGCATCGTCGAGGCCGAGCTTCGCGACGGCGTATGGACATTGCGCGGCACGGTGCGCGACCGGGCCACGAAGCTGCGCGTCGAAGCGGTGGCCAGTGAATGCCTGCCGGATTGCGTGTTATGCAGCGAACTGCGCGTGGCCACAGAGCCCGCGGCCGGACGCGCGTGATGAAACCGCCTTGCGCAGCGCTGCCATGAGGCCGCATTTCGAGAAGTCGCACCGTCTGTACCGCAAGACCGATCCGCATGGGCGCAGCCGCTTCTATCTTTCGCTGCTGGTCTTGCTCTGCGTCGTGGGGTTCATCTACCTGCTGTTTGTCCTGTCGCCACGGCTCGCATGGTAGAGGTGGCGCGGCTGGCTTCCATACATTGCGGCAGCCCCAGTCTTCAATGCCCGGTCCGGTCGAGCCGCTCGCGCAGCCTGCGCGCGTCGAACGGTGCGTTGACCTTCTTGTCGTTGTCGAAATAGCAGTACACGTCGCGCCGCGCGCGCTTCGCGGCAGCCTTGCCGATGCGCACCGCATCGGCGGGCTCGCCACCGGCGGCCCAGGCGCGGATGCGTTGCGTCCAGCGGTCCAGCGCCTGGTCGGCATAGGCACCGCTGTATAGCGCTTCGGCGCCGTGCAGTCGGATGTAGACGAAGTCGCTGGTCACGTCTTCGGAGTAAGGCCAGTCGGCGATCGCGTGCGATATCACCAGCGCAGCGCGGTGGCGGCGCAGCAGCGCGGGAAATTCCGCGGTACGGAAGCTTTCGTGCCGGATCTCGACGGCGTGGCGCAACCGCTGGTGGGCCTCTGCCGCCAGCCAGGGGGACTTCACGCGCCCGTCATGCGCACGGGCCAGCGCGAGTGCCGCACTGGTGTCGCGTGGCAGCAGCGACAAGAAGCGTTCGAAGCGCTCGGGGTCAAACCGGAAGTTTGGTGGAAACTGCCACAGGAACGGGCCCAGCTTGCGCCGCAGCGCAAGCACGCCGGAGGCGAAGAAGTTTGCCAATGCCGGCACGGCCGTCTCGTCGCGAAAACGCAGCCGGTGCGTGAGATAGCGCGGGCCCTTGACCGCAAACATGAAATCATCGGGCACGGCGTCGTGCCATGCCTGCCAGCTTTCGATCGATTGCAGCGAATAGTGCGAGCCGTTGATCTCGATGCTCTCCACCTGGCGCGAGGCGTACTCGAGTTCGCGCCGCTGCGCGAGCCCCGGTGGATAGAACACGCCGCGCCACCCCGCGTAGCGCCAGCCGGAGATGCCGACGCGTATCGTCATGGCCGCAGCGGCACCGCGGCGCACCTCGCGCTCATGTGGACATCGCGGTGTGCAGGACCTTCAGCAGCCGTTCGCATTGCTGGATGCGCGACTGCTCAAGCTGGTAGGCGTCATGGTTGCCGTCGGCCTTTGCCTGCGTCGCGCGGATCCGCGCCAGCGCCAGCGCCTCCTTCTGTGCGCGCAGCGCCGTCCACATCGCCTGCTCGGCGGCCTTGTCCTCCGCAGTGGTCAAAGCCAGGCCGCTGAAGGCATGGCCGGTATGACACCGGAAGCGCAGCGGCTGCCCGTCGCGCAGCTGCCACATCGCTCCGCCACAGTCGGGACACGTGATCGTCGCGCGGGAAGCAATGCTGTCCAGCGCCTCATAGCCGCCGATTGCGCTTTCGGCGGTAGCGGCCTCGGTTCGCAGTGCTTGCATGTCTTTCTCCCGCATGGGCTTGCGTTCGCCCTCGATGCCGGCGCTCAGCATGGCCAGGATCGCTTCACCGAGCTCCTCGGGGCCCGCCGTGGCGTCGGCGCCGGCTGCCTCCATGGCCGATCGCGGCATGGACGCCGCCTCGGACTGGTGTGGGTTCTGGATCAACGTGCGCCCGCCGAACGCCCGAACAAAGGCCAGCCCGGCGGCACCGTCGTCGAGATCGCCACTGAGAATCACGCCGAGCACGCGCGCGCCAAGCGCCACGGCCGCGGAGCGAAACAGCGGATCGATCGCGGGGCGGCTGAAGTTCTCCTTGGCACCGCGGGAAAGCTGGATCGTATCCTCCGTGATCATCATGTGGTGGTCAGGCGGT
Organism: Cupriavidus sp. 22TCCZM04-2; assembly: GCF_057798895.1. Taxonomy (NCBI): domain Bacteria; kingdom Pseudomonadati; phylum Pseudomonadota; class Betaproteobacteria; order Burkholderiales; family Burkholderiaceae; genus Cupriavidus; species Cupriavidus sp. 22TCCZM04-2. The sequence goes on along the minus strand of NZ_JBYOJS010000010.1, from coordinate 185,030 downwards.
GCCACATAGATATGCCCGTGGTGCCAGGGATCGCCATGGACAGGATACGATGCGGGCAACTTGCCCCAGCGGCTCAGCAGCGATGGCAGTTCCGACTTGTGCTTGCCCACGTGCAGCACGACGAAAATGGCGGCGTCGATTTTCGCGGGCAGGGCCGTCACCACGGTCCGCAGTACGGCGAACGCCCCGCGTGAACCCCCGATCGTGACGACATTTTTGTTCATCTCAGCTCCAGTGATACCACCCTCCACGCATTCGCCATGCCATGGGGGCTGTCGGGGAGCCCGTCAACGTGCGGCGGCCCGCGCGCGATCTCGCCCGCTTTACTGGCTGGTCGCGTCTTCGTCGCCTTCGCCACCGTTGGCCTGGTTGGCCGTCTTGCGGGAGTCGAGGACCGGTTTGCCGGGGTCCGGCAAGGGCATCGAGCCCGAGGTCTCGTCATCGACCAGGCCGTTGCCTTCACCGGAGACCTTCACCTCGACGGTGTCCGGGGCTTGCGGGGACTGCGGCGTGTGGTCCGACGGATGCTTTTCAGGTGCTTGTCTGGTGGAAGTCATGAGTGGTGCCTCGATATCGGTAAGGATGGGCGCCCCTTAGGGCGGCGTGCCGGTAGAAGTTGCCAGCGCGTAGTAGTGCGGAATGCGCTGCAGTGCCCATACGGCTGCCGCCTCGCGGATCTCGGTGCGGTTGCCGCGAAAGCGCCTGGTCTCGGTGAATGCATAGGGCAGGGCAGCGCGCGCCGGCAGGCGGATCAGCCACGCAAAGCACTGCGTGCCCGGCGGCGTGCCGTCCGGCGCGCCATCATCGGCCACGCCGGTATTGGCCACGGCGACGTTGGCCCGGCTGATCTCCAACGCGCCCTTTGCCATGGCAAGCGACACTTCCTCGCTGGTCAGCCCGTGCCGTTCAATGAGCGTGTCGGTTACGCCGAGGATCCGCGTCTTGGCATCAGGCGAATAGGCCACGATGGCGCATTGCAATGTGCCGCCGCAGCCGGGCACATCGGCGATGTGCGAAGCGATAAGGCCGGCCGTGCATGACTCGGCCGTGGCCAGTCGCAGTCCGCGCCGCTGCAGGAAGCGGGCGGTTTCCTCGATCGGGTCCATGGCTGGCTCCGCAGGGTTGTGCGCAATACTCGCAGCAAGCTCCACGCCAGAGTTGCATGCCGACTACGTGTGCCGAGGCCATCAGCCCCGTATATGGCGCGGATCATGGCCGAATGAGCTGCGGCTGCGGATCTGGCCATCCCTGCCATGGATGAACAGCTCGCTGCGACGCTCCCGGGCCATCTCGGTGGCGACCTCGATCGCATCTTCCTGCGTCGCGAACAGCTTCCGGCTGGCCGGGCTGCTGGCTTCCTCGACGGCCCAGCCTTGCTGCGCCGGCACGACATGCACGTCCATGGACTTCATTCCGGTACCTCCGGTTGTCCCGTTCACCTTGATTAATTCACCGGACGAGGCACCGGGGCAATCGGCGCGCGTCTGACAAGGGCGTAGGCGATTTGCGGACACGCGCATGGGGCACGGAGGTCCGGGTATCGATGCGCCGTCGGACGGTGCCCCTGTGCGGGCTATCGCGTTCCGTAGGGAAAGCCGTGCTGCGCGCCGAGCCGGTCCAGGCGCGCGCGCATGCGGGCCAGGTCGGCGGCGAGCTGGCGCGCCATGAACGGGAGCGGGCCTGGCAGCGGGTCGGCCTGGGCGGCGGTTGCTGACGAGGCCGGCGATGGCGCCTGCCCGGTCTCGAGCGCCTCGGCCATCGACAGCAGCGCGGGCTCGATGCCCGGGTCTTCGCCCTCGCGCAGGCCGGTCTCCTGTTCGATCGCGGCCATGAGTTCCAGCGCGCTGATGCAGACGCGCGCGGCGTGCTGGATCTCTTCGAACTCCGCGGCCGGCACGCCGGTCTCCTTGGCCACGGACGGAATCAGTCCACGCAACGGGATCAGCCGCGTGCCGAGGTCGAGCATTGCCGTGCGCTGTTCCGCGGCATCGGTGAAGCCGCTCTGCATCCTGCGGTGGACCGCCGCGCTCGCACGCAGCAGCGCCGCCAGCCGGATGCGCCAGGCATAGGAGGCATAGGCCGGCAGCGCGAACGAAAACACCAGCGCGATCGCCGTGCCGATGAACACATCGACGGTGCGCCACAGCGCGTCATAGACATTCTGGTTGCCATGGCCGGCTGTGATCACCACGGTGATCGCCGCGAGCAGCGCGATATAGCCGCCCTTGCCGATCGCGTGGTACGCGCAATAGCCGCAGATCACGGCCATCAGCGCATAGGTGAGCAGCGGCAAGCCGACATACGATTGCTGCACGATCAGCGCCAGGCCCGCCAGCGCGCCGATCAGCGTGCCCAGGCCGCGCTCGGCCGCGCGGCGGCGGATATTGCCGTGGTGCTGCAGCCCGCCGATGACCACCAGCACGGTAATGGTGGCCCACTCGCCGTGCGGGATGTCGATGCCGGTGGTCAGCGCGATCGAAACCAGCAGCGCGAGCGCGACGCGAATTGCATGGAACTGCCTGGCCTGGCGGAAACGGCGGTTCGTATCGAACAGCACATCGGTGGTCTTGCGCAGGAGATCGAGCATGGTCGCGTGGCGGCAGGGGGCGAATGCCCAGTGTACGTCACGCCGCGTGGACGCAAGCCGCACGTTGGCGTTGCCCGCGAGAGATGGCGCGATGGCGCTTCGCTACCGCGGCGAGTGCGGGCTGCTTAGGCCCTTAGGCCCTTAGGCCGTTATCCACGCCTGGTTGCGCCACGACACGATTTCACTGGGCGGCGCGGCACCGCCGGGCGCAACGCCCTTGCGGTAGGCGAGCGTGAACAGCACCAGCGAGGTCCGGCGCGACGAATACCGGTCGCGCAGCGGCATGCCGGACCTGGCCGGCCAGCAGTGCGGCGGCAGCCGTCCGGCGCTTGCGTAGGCCAGGCCGCAATATCCCCAGCCGGCCGCAGATAACTGCCACAGCCATCGGAATCCTTCGGTGGGCGGGCGCAAGCGTGCGCGCATGCAATGTCCTCCCCTGGATGGCGGGCGCGAATGTGCGGTACGGGCAGGTCGCTTCGCGCGGGCGACGCGGCCTGCCTCGAATCCGTCCTGCCAACATAGCATCTGGCCCTCGCCCAGGGGAAGCTTCCTGCCGGCGCGCGTTGCGCCGTGTGCGCTTTACGCCAGCGACGAATCGTCGTCGAAGAAGCCACCGTCGTCGAGTCCGCCGGACAGCCCGCCATCGTCAAGGAAGCCGTTTGCCGTGGCCATATTGCTGTTGCCCGCGTCGTCGTTGCCGTAGTAGTTGTTGACGATGGTCTCGGACGGTGCCTGGCCCGAGCCCGACTGCCCGAGGAAGCCGCTGCCGCTGTTGTGGTGGAACAGGTTCTCGATGCCCTGGAACAGGAACGCGCCGCCAGCCACACCGGCCGCGGTAGTGGCGATGCTGCCCAGCGTGCTGCCGAAGCCGCCGCCGAGCAAGCCCGGGCGCGATGCCTGCACCGGCGCGGCTTGCGGCATCGTTTGTGGCATCGCTTGCGGCGCAGGCTGTTGCATGACTTGCGGCGCGGGTGCCGTCTGCACGGGCGTGTTGCCCCATGCGTTCTGCGCGCTGATGAAGCCACCATTGCCTGCGTTGGCCTGCGCGGCGGCGAGCTGCGCTTGCAGCGATGCGACCTGCGCCTGCGCCGAGGCGAGCGCGTGGTCGAGCAGCATGGCGCGCTGGACCAGCAGGTAGGCCGCGTCAGGCTGCCGGGCCACGGCTTCGGCGATGAGCTGCTGGGCCTGCGGGTCCCTGGCGCTGGCGCGGGCCTGCACAAGCTGGGTCAGAAAGGTTTCGAGTGCCTGCAGTTCCTGGGGGGCCATGAGTTTCTCCTGTCCGGGCGATCCGGTGCTTGGGTACGGGAGCAGTCTATGGGCTGAGACTTAAGCGAAACTTAAAGCGGAGGGCGATCGTCATGCTCTCGCTGCAACTGGATCAGGCGGCCGTTGACGCCACGCCCGTGGCAACGCGCCACAGCATCAGCATGGCCGCGGCCATGCTCACCAGCGCGAACAGGCGCTGCAGCCGTGCCGGCGGCGCCGCCGCGACGAAACGCCTGCCCGCCAGCATCGCCGCCACCGCGCCGAGCGCGAAGGGCAGGGCCATGCCCCAGTCCACGCGGCCCCGCGCCGTGGCCGCCGCGATGGCCCCTGCCGACACCAGCGCGATCACCGCCAGCGACGTGGCCAGGACGCTGCGCGCAGGCAGGTCTGTATAGCGGCGCAGAGCGGGCACGATGACAAAGCCGCCGCCCACGCCGAGCAGCCCGCTCAGCAAGCCGGACAGCGCGCCGATGGCGGCCAGCGCGCGGGCGCACGGACGCGTCCATAGCAACCGGCCACGCTGTGGCTGCAGCACGCACGGCGGTGGTTCCGTGGGCGCTGCCACCGTGCCGGCCTTGCGCAGGGTGCGCCAGGCATTGAGCCCGAGCACCAGCGCGAACGCCGCCATCAGCGGCGCATTCGGCAGCCACCCGGCCAGCGCCACGCCGAGCGGCGCCACGGCCATGCCGAGCATGCCGATCAGCGCCGCGGCGCGATAGCGCACGATGCCGTCGCGCAAGCCGAGTCCCGCGCCGACCGCGGCCGACATCCCCACCGCGATCAGCCCCATGGGCGCGGCCTGCGCGACGCCGAGATGCAGGCCGAACACCAGCATCGGCACGGCAAGGATGCCGCCCCCCGCGCCCGTGGCGGCCAGGATGGCGCCGATCACGCCGCCGAGCGCGGCGGTCAGGATAGTGGCTTCCATCGCGGGCTATCCGACCACTGCCGGCCGCACCAGCCACTCGCGGCCCTTGAGCATGCCATCCCAGTAGAGCGACGGCAGGACGTTGGCCTTGAGCATCCACGCCGCGCGCGAAGGGCGCGTGCCATCGATGAACCAGTTCGGGAACGTCGGCTTGACCTTGCCGCCATAGACGAACTCGGCCAGCACGATCTTGCCGCGCTCGACCGTGAGCGGGCACGAGCCATAGCCGTCGTAGTGCGCCAGGCCCTGCGCGCGGCCCAGGCTGGCCAGCACGTTGTGCGCGACGATCGGCGCCTGCTTGCGCGCGGCGGCCGCGGTCTTCGCGTTGCCGGTGTTGGTCACATCGCCGAGCGCCCAAATGTTGGCAAACGCAGGGTGGCGCAGCGTGGCCGGGTCGACGCTGACCCAGCCGGCGGCATCCGCGAGCGGGCTGGCCTTGATAAAGCCGGGCGCGCTTTGCGGCGGCACGACGTGGATCATGTCGAAGTCTTCTTCGACGTCCTGCGTGGTGCCGTCGGCCAGGGTGCGCACGAAGCGCGCACGCCGGCGCGCACCGTCGATGGCGGTCAGCCGGTGTTGCAGGCGCAGGTCGATGCCGTATGCCCGCACGTACGACATCAGCGCCGGCACGTAATCCGCCACGCCGAACAGCGCTGCGCCGGCGTTGAGGAAGCTGACACGCGTGGCGCCGAGCGTGCCTTTTCGCCGCCAGGCGTCGCAGGCCAGGTACATGGCCTTCTGCGGCGCGCCGGCGCATTTGATCGGCATCGGCGGTTGCGTGAACAGCGCCTTGCCGCCGCGCAGCGCGCTGACGAGCCGCCACGTGTAGGGCGCCAGGTCGAAGCGGTAGTTCGACGTCACGCCGTTGCGCCCCAGCGCGTGCGTGAGGCCTTCAATGCCGTCCCAGTCGAGTTGCAAGCCCGGGCAGACGATCAACTGCTCATAGCGGACGATGCGGCTATCGTCGAGCCGCACCTCGTTGCGCTCGGGGTCGAATGCGGCCACCGCAGCGCGTATCCAGCGCGCCTGCGGCGGAATGCAGTCCGCCATCGCGCGCACGGTGGCGGCGGCCTTGAAGACGCCGCCGCCCACCATGGTCCAGCCGGGCTGGTAGTAGTGGTGCTGCGCGGGGTCGATCAGTGCGATGTCCAGCCCCGGCTCGCGCGCGAGCAGGCTGGCGGCCACGGCGATGCCGGCGGCACCGGCGCCGATGATGACCACGCGGTGCGTGCTGTCGATGACTTTGGCGGCCGGGGCATGGCCGCTACGTACGGCAGGGCGGGGATCTTGGGGGCGAGGATCCATGTTTGGGGCGTTCCTTGAGGGTAAATGCTGCCCGCGGCCGGCAGGCGGCGGAAGAGAGGCGGCCGGGCCGCAGGGCTTCAAACCGCGTTGAGCGGGATCTTCAGGTAGCGCACGCCGTTGTTCTCCGGCTCCGGCAGGTGGCCGGCGCGCATGTTGACCTGCACGGACGGCAGCATCAGCGCGGGCATGCCGAGCGTGGCATCGCGCTGCGTGCGCATGGCGACGAAATCGTCTTCGGTCACGCCGTCGTGGACATGCAGGTTGGCGCGGCGCTGCTCGGCCACGGTGGTGCGGAAGCACAGTTCGCGGCCGCCGGGCTGGTAGTCGTGGCACAGGTAGAGCTCGGTCTGCGGCGGCAGCGACAGGATGCGCCGGATCGAGCGGTACAGCGTGCGCGCATCGCCGCCCGGAAAGTCGCAGCGGGCGGTGCCGTAGTCGGGCATGAACAGCGTGTCGCCGACAAAGGCGGCCTGCCGGCTGCCGTCGCTGACGAGATAGGTCAGGCAGGCGGGCGTATGGCCCGGCGTGGCCAGCACCGTGATCTCCAGCCCACCGATGTTGAGGACGTCGCCGTCGGACAGCAGGCGGTTGAACTGGCTGCCGTCGCGCGCAAACGCGGTGCCGGCGTTGAACATGGTGCCGAACACGTCCTGCACGGTGGTGATGTGATTGCCGATGGCGGTCATGCCGCCAAGTTGCGCCTGCAGGTACGGCGCGGCGGAAAGATGGTCGGCATGGACATGGGTTTCGAGAATCCACGCGACCGTGGCGCCGAGCGCCTGTACCCGCGCGATCAGGTGGTCGGCGCTGGCGGTGCTGGTGCGGCCGGCGCTGGCGTCATAGTCCAGCACGCTGTCGATGACGGCGCACTGGCGCGAGGCCTCGTCGAGCACGAGGTAGCTGACGGTACTGGTGCGAGGGTCGAAAAAGCCTTCTACGGCAAGGCTGGGGGCCGAGGGGGTAGCTGCCAATTTTGTCTGCCAGTTGATGTTATGGGCCGTAGTAAGTCAATTTCCGTGCCTGCTGCGCCGCATGCTGGCGATCAGGGCGGTTTTTTCCAGGGTAATCAAGGAGAAAGAGATGCTGGGGCCGTTTGGGAGCGCCGCTTCCAGCGTGCGCCTATGGCATACTCCTCTGCCATATGGCAGTGATTGGCAGTCCGTGGCAGTGGATTGCCCACAATGATGGCGCCCCCGAAAACTTCCCCTTCCGAGACCGGCAATGCGCCGGTCCAGGCCGACGCGATGCGTCCGCTGATCGCCTTCCTCGAACATGAGGCGCAGCCGATGATCGTGCTCGATCCCGACTACAACATCGTCGCGGCCAATCCCGCCTACCAGCGGCAGTTCGCGCGCAACGGGACCCAGACCGTCGGCAGGAAGTGCTACCAGGTCTCGCACCAGTACGACGAGCCCTGCGACCGCGCCGGCGAGCATTGCCCGATGCAGAAGGCGCGCGAGACGCTGGGCAGCGACCGCGTCCTGCACGTTCACCACACGCCGCGCGGTCCCGAGCATGTCGATGTCGAGTTGCGGCCCATCGTGGGCGCCGACGGCAGCATCGTCGCCTTTGTCGAACGGCTCGATACCGTCCGGAGCGCGTCCGCACGCGTCAGCGAGGGCGGGCTGGTCGGACGCTCGCCCGCGTTCAACGCGGTGCTCGAACAATTGCATCGCGTAGCGCCGTCCGCGTTGCCGGTACTGCTGCAAGGGGAGTCCGGCACCGGCAAGGAGATGTTCGCGCGCGCACTGCATGACGCCAGCGATCGCGCCACTGGACCGTTCGTAGTGGTGGACTGCTCGGGCCTGTCTGAAACGCTGTTCGAGAGCGAGCTGTTCGGCTATGAGAAAGGCGCGTTCACCGGCGCGCAGTCGCGCAAGCCCGGGCTGGTGGAAACCGCGCAGCACGGCACGCTGTTCCTGGACGAGATCGGCGACGTGCCCCTGGCCATGCAGGTCAAGCTGCTGCGGCTGATCGAGTCGCGCACGTTCCGCCGCGTGGGCGGGCTGGAAACGCATGCCGCCGACTTCCGCCTCGTGGCGGCCACGCACAAGCCGCTGCAGGAGATGGTGGCGCAGGGCACATTCCGGCAGGACCTGCTGTATCGCATCAATGCGTTTCCGATCCACCTGCCTGCCTTGCGCGAGCGTTGGCAGGACATCCCGCTGCTGGCGCAGGCGCTGCTGCGGCGCGCGCTGCCGGTGGACCGTACCGTGCGCATTGATGACGACGCTGCGGCAAGGCTGAGCGCCTACGCGTGGCCCGGCAATATCCGCGAACTGCGCAACGTGCTGGAGCGCGCCATGCTGTTCGCCGATGACGGCGTGATCCGCGCCCGCGATTTGCCGCCTGAACTATTGCAGGGCCGGGCCACGCCGGTACGCGTGGATTCGCCGGGCGAGATCGCATGGCAAGGCCACGGCCGCACGCGCTCGCCCGACGATGCGGCGCTGCGCACGCTGGCGCTGGCATTCCCGGGCACGCGCAAAGCGCTGGCGGCACACCTGGGCTGCAGCGAGCGCACGCTTTACCGGCGGCTGCGGGCGCTGGGGCTGGAGTGAACCGCGGCTTTTCGCAGCGAGGAACCGTGGAGCGTCGTGAGGATGCTGGCAACGGTGGCGTGCCCCGTGTTTTCTCCCCGCTCCCGTTTATGGGAGAGGGGAGAAAACACCCGCAGCCGATGGGAGCGGGGAGCAACCACTTGTAGTCGCAGCGCAGTCCTTCACTCCATTGCCATACTTGGGCACTAGCATTGCCCCCCTGAGGGCCTGTGCCAGGCCCTGGCCGAAACCGGAACAAGCATGGGGAGCATGACATGACCAACCATGAAGAGGCGCTGATCCGGCGCATCCACCGCGAGGTGGCGGATCAGTACGACGAAGAGCTGGAACTCGAACTGGAGGATCGTGAATTCGTGACGGGCCCCGACGGCCAGGCCATGCTGGCCGAGGATGGACCCGATGAACGGGCGCACCGCCAGCGCTACTTTCACGAACTGTTCCGCCTGCAGGGCGAACTGGTCAAGCTGCAGAGCTGGGTAGTCAACAGCGGCCACAAGATAGTGGTGCTGTTCGAAGGCCGCGATGCGGCCGGCAAGGGCGGCGTGATCAAGCGCATTTCACAGCGCCTGAACCCGCGCGTGTGCCGCGTGGCCGCGCTGCCCGCGCCCAATGACCGCGAGCGCACGCAGTGGTATTTCCAGCGCTATGTGTCGCACCTGCCCGCGGCTGGCGAGATCGTCCTGTTCGACCGCAGCTGGTACAACCGCGCCGGCGTCGAACGCGTCATGGGTTTCTGCTCCGACGACCAGTACGAAGAGTTTTTCCGCTCCGTGCCGGAGTTCGAGCGCATGCTGGTGCGCTCGGGCATCCAGGTCATCAAGTACTGGTTCTCGATCTCCGACGACGAGCAGCACCTGCGCTTCCTGAGCCGCATCCACGATCCGCTCAAGCAGTGGAAGCTCAGCCCGATGGACCTGGAGTCGCGCCGCCGCTGGGAAGACTACACGCGCGCCAAGGAAATCATGCTGGAGCGCACGCATATCGCGGAAGCGCCCTGGTGGGTGGTGCAGGCGGTGGACAAGAAGCGCGCGCGGCTCAACTGCATCCATCACCTGCTGCAGCAGGTGCCTTATACGGACGTCGACCAGGAACCCGTGGTGCTGCCCAAGCGCGAGCGGCATGCCGATTATGTGCGCATGCCGGTGCCGCAGGACATGATCGTTCCGGAGATCTACTGATCCGGCTGCTGCGGTTCAGGCATTTTGAACGAGTCCGACAGCGCTTGCCGGCCCGCCGGCGGCGGTGGCGCGCTAGCATCAAAGGGTTTGCTGTCCGCTGTTTGCCCCCAAAGATGACCTTTGTCGTGACGGATGCCTGCATCCAGTGCCGCCACACCGATTGCGTGGAAGTCTGCCCCATGTCGTGCTTCCACGAAGGGCCCAACTTCCTGGCCATCGATCCTGACCAGTGCATCGATTGCTCGATGTGCGTGCCGCTGTGCCCGGTCGGCGCGATCTATTCGGAGCATGACCTGCCCGAGGACCAGCGCCATTTCGTGGCCCTCAACGCCGAACTGGCGCGCCGCGCGGACTGGCCGCCGCTGCTGAAGGCAAAGGGGCCGCTGCCCGGTCATGCGGACTGGGCCGACCATCCGGACCGACTGTCGCTGCTGGTCAGGTAAGCCGCCCGGTTTCCCGTTCAGCGCCTTTCCGCGCGGTATTCCGGAAAGGCCTCGGCCAGCGTCAGCACCGTGCCGGTCAGGCTGCCGTCATAGCCGGGCAGTTCATTGACGCGCTGGCGGAAGCTCTCGCTCGTCAGCGCGCCCACGGCGTCAGCCAGTGCGGGGCTGGTCAGCTTCTTCTTTTCGATCGCGAAGAAATAGCGCTCCTTGAGCACCGGCACGAATTCCAGCCCGAAGCGCCGCGCGGCCGTCTCCACGCCAAAGCCCACATCGGCCATGCCGCTGCCGATATACGCAGCGACCGCCGCGTGCGTGAATTCGCCGTTGTTGTAGCCCTCGATCCGTGCCGGGTCGATGCCGCGCGCGGCCAGGATCAGGTCCAGCAGCAGCCGCGTGCCGGAGCCGACCTGCCGGTTGACGAAACGTACGTCGCTGCGCGTCAGGTCCTCCAGCGTGTGCAGACCAAGCGGATTGCCCATGCGCGTGAAGAGCCCCTGGCTGCGCACGGCCAGGTGGATCAGGCAGTGCGTGTCGGGTTTCAGCCACGTCGTGAAGTGGCGAACCATGCCCTCCTCGAACTCGCCGACTGGCACATGGAAGCCGGCAATATCGCAGGCGCCTTCCGCGAGCGCGGCCACTGCCTCGACGCTGCCGCAGTATTTCAGGTCGTGCCGCACCTGCTGCTCATCGAGGAAATCGCGCAGCGCCGCCACCGCGAAACCGTGGCTCGCATGCAGCCGCACGACCGGGTCGGTCCTTTCCATCAGCTTCTTCAGCTCGATCTCCAGCTCCGACGCCAGGCTGTCCAGCGTCGGCGACAGCCGCGCGCCGATGCGCTTGCTGGCCCAGACCAGCTGCTGCGCCAGCGGCGTCAGCGCGCTGCCGCGACCACGGGTCTTGGCGATCAGCGGGCCGCCGAACAGGGATTCCGCATCGCGCAGGATGCCCCAGGCATAGCGGTACGACAGCGCCACCGCCTCGGCCGACTGGCTGATGCTGCCCGAGGTCTCGATGTGTCCCAGCAGCGCGACCAGGCGCGATACGTCCAGCGGTTCGGCGGCCGGGCTGTCATCGTCCCGGATCTGCAGGTGTGGCGAAATCGAGATGCGGATCATATGAAAAAAATAGCTTATTGAACCTCGGCAAACAACTACTTATAGTCGCTCCAACGGCCATAAAGCCGTGGTTATAGCCCGGTAAATAGGTCAAAAATAGCATATAACGGTCGCCCCGCCGAGGATGCGGCCCCCACAGGAGACGCCATGCCAGATACCGCCACCCCCGCTACGGCGCCGGCCGACGCGGCCCGCTCAGCGGCCATCGCCGCGATCGTGGCGGCGCGCCAGGACATGCCCGGCGCCCTGCTGCCGATCCTGCACGAGATCCAGGACACCCAGGGCTACATCCCCGACACGGCCGTGCCCGTCATCGCCAAGGCGCTGAACCTGTCCCGGGCCGAGGTGCACGGCGTGATCACGTTCTACCACCATTTCCGCCAGCTGCCCGCCGGCCGCCACGTGGTGCAGGTCTGCCGCGCCGAGGCCTGCCAGTCGGTCGGCGCCGATGCGCTGGTCGAACATGCCAAGCGCGCGCTGGGCTGCGATTTCCATGAAACCACCGCCGACGGCGCGGTCACGCTGGAGCCGGTCTACTGCCTGGGGCAGTGCGCCTGCGGCCCGGCCGTGATGATGGGCGAGCAACTGCACGGCTACGTCGACGCGAAGCGCTTCGACGTGCTGGTGCGCCAGCTGCGCGACGTCCAGCCCGCCAACGAGGAGGCCCAGGCATGAACGCCGCTGTCACCACCATCTTCGTCCCGCGCGACTCCACCGCGCTGGCCCTGGGCGCCGACGACGTGGCGCGTGCCATCGCACGCGAAGCCGCGGCGCGTGGCGAGTCCGTGCGCATCGTGCGCAACGGTTCGCGCGGCATGTTCTGGCTCGAGCCGCTGGTCGAGGTGCAGACCGATGCGGGCCGCGTGGCGTACGGTCCGGTCGGCGTGGGCGATGTGCCGGGACTGTTCGACGCCGGTCTGCTGCAAGGCAGCGCGCATGCGCTGGCACACGGCCTGACCGACGAGATCCCGTTCCTCAAGCGCCAGGAGCGCCTGACCTTCGCACGTGTCGGCATCACCGATCCGCTGTCGCTTGAAGACTACCGCGCGCATGAAGGCTTCGCCGGCCTGGAGCGCGCGCTGTCGATGGAGCCTGCGGCGATCGTGCAGGAAGTCACCGACTCCGGCCTGCGCGGCCGTGGCGGCGCGGCGTTCCCGACCGGCATCAAATGGAAGACCGTGCTGGGCGCGAAGTCCGCCATCAAGTACATCGTCTGCAACGCGGACGAGGGCGACTCGGGCACGTTCTCCGACCGCATGGTGATGGAAGACGATCCGTTCATGCTGATCGAAGGCATGACCATTGCCGGCCTCGCCGTGGGTGCGGAGCAGGGCTATATCTACTGCCGTTCCGAATACCCGCATGCGATTGCCGTGCTGGACGCCGCCATCGCCATTGCAACCGCGGAAGGCTGGCTTGGCGACGATCTGCGCGGCAGCGGCAAGCGCTTCCAGCTTGAAGTGCGCAAGGGCGCAGGCGCCTATGTGTGCGGCGAGGAAACCGCGCTGCTCGAAAGCCTGGAAGGCAAGCGCGGCGTGGTGCGCGCCAAGCCACCCCTGCCCGCGCTCGAAGGCCTGTTTGGCAAGCCCACGGTGATCAATAACGTGATCTCGCTGGCGACCGTGCCCGTCATCCTGGCGCGCGGCGCGCAGCACTACCGCGACTTCGGCATGGGCCGTTCGCGCGGCACGCTGCCGTTCCAGCTCGCCGGCAATATCCGCCAGGGCGGCCTCGTGGAAAAAGCCTTCGGCGTGACGCTGCGCGAACTGCTCCATGACTATGGCGGCGGCACGCGCAGCGGCCGCGCCGTGCGCGCGGTGCAGGTCGGCGGCCCTCTGGGCGCGTACCTGCCGGAATCGCGCTTCGACGTGCCGATGGACTACGAGGCCTATGCCGCGTTCGGCGGCGTGGTGGGCCACGGCGGCATCGTGGTGTTCGACGAGACCGTCGACATGGCGAAGCAGGCCCGCTACGCGATGGAGTTCTGCGCGGTCGAATCGTGCGGCAAATGCACGCCGTGCCGGATCGGCTCGACGCGCGGCGTCGAGGTCATGGACCGGATCATCGCGGGCAACGAACCTGTCAAGCACATCAAGCTGGTGCGCGACCTGTGCGACACCATGCTCAACGGCTCGCTCTGCGCCATGGGCGGCATGACGCCGTACCCGGTGCTGTCCGCGCTCAATGAATTCCCCGAGGACTTCGGCCTCGCCCCCAACGCTGCCCAGGCGGCATAGGTCGACGCAAGCCGACTTCACGAACAGAACAACGGGAGACAACCATGGATTGCCGCGATGTGATCGACTTCGGCACCCCCGCCAGCGAATCGACCGAGATGGTCACCCTCGAGGTCGACGGCGTCAGCGTCACCGTGCCGGCCGGCACGTCGGTGATGCGCGCCGCGATGGAGGCGCAGGTCAGCGTGCCCAAGCTGTGCGCCACCGACAGCCTGAAGTCCTTTGGCTCGTGCCGCCTGTGCCTGGTGGAGATCGAAGGGCGCCGCGGCTATCCGGCCTCGTGCACCACCCCGGTGGAAGCCGGCATGAAGGTGAAGACGCAGAGCGACAAGCTGTCCGACCTGCGCCGCGGCGTGATGGAGCTGTATATCTCCGATCACCCGCTGGACTGCCTGACCTGCCCGACCAACGGCAACTGCGAACTGCAGGACATGGCCGGCGAAGTGGGCCTGCGCGAGGTGCGCTACAACGACGGCGGCCCCATCGCCACGCACACCGAGATGAAGAAGGACGAATCCAATCCTTACTTCACCTACGATCCGTCCAAGTGCATCGTCTGCAACCGCTGCGTGCGCGCCTGCGAAGAAACGCAGGGCACGTTCGCGCTGACGATCTCGGGCCGCGGGTTCGAATCCCGCGTGTCGCCGGGCACCAGCCAGTCGTTCATGGAATCGGACTGCGTGTCGTGCGGCGCCTGCGTGCAGGCCTGCCCGACCGCGACGCTGACCGAGACCTCCGTCATCAAGCTGGGCCAGGCGCCGCGCAGCGTCGTCACCACCTGCGCCTACTGCGGCGTGGGCTGCTCGTTCAAGGCCGAGATGAAGGGCAACGAGGTGGTGCGCATGGTGCCGTACAAGGACGGCAAGGCCAATGAAGGCCACGCCTGTGTCAAGGGCCGCTTTGCCTGGGGCTACGCCACGCACCAGGACCGCATCCTCAAGCCGATGATCCGCGCGAAGATCACCGATCCGTGGCGCGAAGTGTCGTGGGAAGAGGCCATCGGCTACGCGGCTTCCGAGTTCAAGCGCATCCAGGCCAAGCACGGCAAGGATTCGATCGGCGGCATCGTCTCGTCGCGCTGCACCAACGAAGAGGGCTATCTGGTTCAGAAGCTGGTGCGCGCCGCGTTCGGCAACAACAACGTCGATACCTGCGCCCGGGTCTGCCACTCGCCGACCGGCTATGGCCTGAAGCAGACGCTGGGCGAGTCGGCCGGCACGCAGACCTTCAAGTCGGTCGAGAAGTCCGACGTGATCATGGTGATCGGCGCCAACCCGACCGATGGCCACCCGGTGTTCGCGTCGCGCATGAAGAAGCGCCTGCGTGCCGGCGCCAAGCTGATCGTGGTCGATCCGCGCAAGATCGACCTGGTCGATTCGCCGCATATCCGCGCCGATTACCACCTGCAACTGCGTCCGGGTACGAACGTCGCGCTGGTGACGTCGCTGGCGCACGTGATCGTGACCGAAGGCCTGCTGGCTGACGCCTATATCGCCGAGCGTTGCGAGGACCGTGCGTTCCAGCAATGGCGCGATTTCGTCTCGCTGCCCGAGAACTCGCCCGAAGCCATGGAGGGCGTGACCGGCGTCCCGGCCGACATGCTGCGCGGCGCCGCGCGTCTGTATGCAACGGGCGGCAATGCGGCCATCTTCTACGGCCTGGGCGTTACCGAACATGCGCAGGGCTCCACCACGGTGATGGGCATCGCCAACCTCGCCATGGCCACCGGCAACGTCGGCCGCGAAGGCGTGGGCGTGAATCCGCTGCGCGGCCAGAACAACGTGCAGGGCTCGTGCGACATGGGCTCGTTCCCGCATGAACTGCCGGGCTATCGCCACGTGTCGGACTCGACCGTGCGCGGCCTGTTCGAATCGGCGTGGAATGTCCAGATCAGCCCCGAGCCGGGCCTGCGCATCCCGAACATGTTCGAAGCCGCGCTCGGCGGCAGCTTCATGGGCATGTACTGCCAGGGCGAGGACATCGTGCAGTCCGACCCGAACACGCAGCACGTCGCGGCAGCACTGTCGGCGATGGAATGCATCGTGGTGCAGGACATCTTCCTGAACGAGACCGCCAAGTACGCGCACGTGTTCCTGCCGGGCTCGTCGTTCCTGGAGAAGGATGGCACCTTCACCAACGCGGAACGCCGCATCTCGCGCGTGCGCAAGGTGATGCCGCCGAAGGCCGGCTATGCCGACTGGGAAGCGACCATCCTGCTGGCCAACGCGCTCGGCTATCCGATGGACTACAAGAATCCGTCGGAAATCATGGACGAGATCGCGCGCCTGACGCCGACGTTCTCCGGCGTCAGCTACAAGCGGCTGGACGAGCTCGGCAGCATCCAGTGGCCGTGCAACGCGGACGCGCCGGAAGGCACGCCGACCATGCACATCGACCAGTTCGTGCGCGGCAAGGGCAAGTTCATCATCACCAAGTACGTGCCGACCACGGAGAAGATCACGCGCGCATTCCCGCTGATCCTGACCACGGGCCGCATCCTGTCGCAGTACAACGTGGGCGCGCAGACGCGGCGCACCGAGAACGTCCACTGGCATGACGAGGACCGCCTCGAGATCCATCCGCACGATGCCGAGGAACGCGGCGTCAAGGACGGCGACTGGGTCGGCGTGCAAAGCCGGGCAGGGGAGACCGTGCTGCGCGCGATTGTCAGCGAGCGCATGCAGCCGGGCGTGGTCTACACGACCTTCCACTTCCCGGAATCCGGTGCCAACGTCATCACCACCGACAACTCCGACTGGGCCACCAACTGCCCCGAGTACAAGGTGACGGCGGTACAGGTAATGCCCGTGGCGCAGCCGTCCGCGTGGCAGAAGGAGTACCACGCGTTCAACGCGCAGCAATTGCAGCTGCTTGAAGCCGCCAGTGCCGATCCGGCCGCGGTAGGCTGACAGGAGGACCGCACCATGATGCGCTGCCTGAACGCGCCGGAACTCGAACCGGCGCAGCAAACCGACGGTGAGCCGGCCACGCACAGCACCTTTGCCGTAAGCCGCTGGCGCAACGGTGAACACGCGCTGAGCCCGGACGAGCTGGCCGAAGAGGTGCCCGTTGCGCTGGAGTACAACGGCATCTCGCATGCGGTGATGCTTGCCACGCCGGCGGACCTGGAAGACTTTGCGCTCGGCTTCAGCCTGAGCGAAGGCATTGTCTCCAGTCCGCGCGACGTGTACGACATCGAGGTCGAAACGCGCGAGCATGGCATTGCGGTCCGGCTGGAGATTGCATCGGAAGCGTTCATGGGTTTGAAGGAACGGCGCCGCTCGCTCGCGGGCCGCACGGGCTGCGGCCTGTGCGGAACCGAATCGCTGGAGCAGGTGATGCGCATGCCGGCTCCCGTGAAGAGCGATGCGAGCTTCCATACCGAGGTGATCCAGGCCGCGTTCGTGCAGCTTCAGTTGAGGCAGGCGCTGCAGCGCGAAACCGGCGCGACGCATGCGGCGGCGTGGCTGCGCGCCGATGGCCATGTCGCGATGGTGCGGGAGGACGTGGGCCGCCACAACGCGCTGGATAAACTCGCCGGCGCGCTGGCGCGCAGTGGCGAAGAGATCGCCACGGGTGCGGTGCTCGTGACCAGTCGCGCGAGCTATGAAATGGTGCTCAAGGCTGCGTCACTTGGCGCCGGCGTACTGGCCGCCGTATCCGCGCCGACCGCGCTGGCCGTGCGGCTGGCCGAACAGGCCAACGTCACGCTGGCCGGCTTTGTCCGCGCCAGCGGCCACGTGGTCTACACCCATCCCCAACGCCTGCAACACGAAGCGAGCCTGGCATGAAGATCGATAACCTGATTACGATGGCCAACCAGATTGGCAGCTTTTTCGAAGCGATGCCCGATCGTGAAGAGGCGCTTGCGGATATCGCCGGTCACATCAAGCGGTTCTGGGAGCCGCGGATGCGCAGGGCTTTGCTGGGGCATGTCGATGCCGATGCCGGCGCCGGCCTGCTTGAGATTGTGCGGGAGGCGATGGGGCGGCATCGCGCGATGGTCGAATAAGGTCTTCTGGCGGGCGCCGCGGCATCGCGCGCCCACGCCCGCCATTGCACTACGACATCCCTGAGGCGAAGCGCTATTTCAAGCGCATCGGCTCCAGCAGCGCGCCGTCATATTCGCCGCGCGAAATCTTCCCCAGCTCCAGCATCCGATGCAGGATATACGCCTGCCGCTGCCGTGCGCGCCGCGGATTGACCACCGGATTGTTGGCAGACGGTGCTTTGGGCAGGCCGGCGAGCATCGCGCATTCCGCCAGCGTCAGCTTTCCGATCGGCTTGCCGAAGTAGGTCCGCGCCGCATCGGCAAATCCATACGCACCCTGCCCGAGGTAGATCTTGTTCATGTACAGCTCAAGAATCTCGTCCTTGCTCATCGCATGCTCGATCCGGTACGACAGCAGCACCTCGTAGAGCTTGCGCGTATAGGTCTTCTGGCGCGACAGGAAGAAGTTGCGCGCCACCTGCATGGTGATGGTCGACGCGCCCTGCGACAGTTCGTCAGAGAGATTGGCCACGCCGGCGCGGATCACGCCCACGTAGTCGATGCCGTCATGCAGGTAGAAGCGCTCGTCCTCGATGGCGACGACCGCGACCGTCAGGTCGCGCGGAAATTCGCGCAGCGGAACGTAGTCGGACGTGCTGCGGAACGCGGTCAGCGCATCGAGCGACGGTAGCTGCCGGTTGGCCACCAGCACGGCAACGGTGGCGAGCAGCGCGCCGCCGACGATGGCTAGCACCAGCAGTTTGACAAAGGCGGACCAGAGACTTTTCATGGCGCGTATTGTGCCAGCCCGGCGCCGAAAGCGGCATGGCCAGCGGTTCGGCGCAATGCGGGAAGGCGGCAGGTGATGCATGCGCCGGAGTGATCTGAAATAATTGGGCCTATCGGCGGTGGCCTGACGTGATCGTATCGCCCGGCGCCCGGCGCCCGGCGCGAACAGGTTGCGCCATGGAAGACAGAATAAGGACAACGGATGATCAACCAATGGGAAAGCGGACTGCAACTTGAGACCGTCAGCAATGCGCGCGACCTGGGCGGTCTTGCCGGCGCTGGCGGGCGCCGTGTACGGCATGGCCGCTTGTACCGCAGCGGCAACCCGGCGCTTGCCTGCGGTGCCGATATCGAGCGGCTGCAGGGATTGGGACTCGACATGGTGGTGGACTTCCGCTCGCCGGGCGAGAAGTCGGCGGACGAAGCCTCGTTCGGCCAGCGCTTCAACTGGATCGCGATGCCGGTGCTTGAAGGCAGCATGGCGATGGATGTGCTGATGCCGCGCCTGCGTGACAGCACGCCGGAGGACGTGGATGCATTCATGCTGGGGGTCTATCGTGATTTCCCGGTGCTGTACCGCGATGTCTTCCGCGAATTCATGCGCAACGCGCAGGCCGGCAAGACGCTGCTGTATCACTGCACCGCGGGCAAGGACCGCACGGGGTTTGCTTCGCTGCTGTTGCTTTCGGCGCTTGGCGTTGGGCAGGACGACATTCTTGCCA
The DNA here is from genome assembly GCF_057798895.1 of Cupriavidus sp. 22TCCZM04-2. Taxonomy (NCBI): domain Bacteria; kingdom Pseudomonadati; phylum Pseudomonadota; class Betaproteobacteria; order Burkholderiales; family Burkholderiaceae; genus Cupriavidus; species Cupriavidus sp. 22TCCZM04-2. The sequence goes on along the minus strand of NZ_JBYOJS010000010.1, from coordinate 165,908 downwards.
ACTACCTTGAATCCAACCAGCGGAATGCCGCGTTCAATACGCAGGCGCTCGAACGCATGACGGGTCTTGGCATCCGGCCGGAGGTCATGATGCCGCTGCTGGAGGTACGTGCCAGTTACCTGGATGCCTCCATGCAGGCGATTGAAGGCGCCTACGGCAACATGGCGAGATATCTCTCCGACGGCCTGGAGGTCGATGTAGAAGGCCTCAGGCGGTATTACCTTGCGTGAGCGGGAGTCGGGCTTGCATGCACCGCCGTGCGCGCAACCCCGCCTCATAGGTTGCTACTGAGCCGCGCGCAGCGCAGCCGAGTCACCGCTGACACTTCCTCATCATCCTCGCCGTACTCAACGCGACAATTCCTTCTTCATCGGTCGGCAGCACCAATACCGGCACCCGGCTGCCATTGCTGCTGATCCGCTGCCCGTTCTCCTCATTGGCCGTCGAATCTAGACTTACGCCGAACAGCGTTTCCAGATGCGCGCAGATGCGCGCCCGCACCGCAGGAGAATTGGCGCCAATCCCAGCCGTGAACACCAGCGCATCCATCCCTCCCAGCGTAACCGCGAGCTTGCCGATTTCCTGCGCGGCGCGCAGCGCGTAAAAGTCCACCGCCATCCGCGCGCGCGGCTCGTCGCTGGTCAGCAGGACGCGCATGTCGCTGCTGACGCCAGACAACCCTTTGAGCCCCGATTCCCCATACAGCATCGACTGGATCGCATCGGCGGTCATGCCCTGCTGCGCAAGCCACAGCACCACACCCGGATCGATCGAGCCGCAGCGCGTGCCCATCGGCATGCCATCCAGCGCGGTCAGTCCCATCGTGCTGTCCACACTGCGCCCGCGACGCATGGCGCACAGGCTCGCGCCATTGCCGAGGTGCGCAACGATCACGCGTGCCTCGGCCAGGTCCGGCGCCACCTGGGTCAGGCGCCGTGCGATGTATTCATAGGACAAGCCGTGAAAACCATAACGCCGGATGCCGCGTTCGTAGTAGGAGTAAGGCAGCGCCATCACCTGCGCAAGCATGTCATGGCCGGCATGGAAGGCCGTGTCGAAGCACGCTACCTGCAGCAGGTCCGGCGCGGCCTTGCGCACGGCGCGGACGGCGGTGAGGTTGTGCGGCTGGTGCAGCGGCGCCAGCGGGATCAACGCTTCAAGCCGCGCAATCACATCATCGTCAATGCACACCGCCTGCGAGAAGTCGCTGCCGCCGTGCACCACGCGATGGCCGACGGCCACCGGCGGGTTATCGCGCAGGCCGATGCTCAGCACCAACCGCACCAGGCGGAACGCAGCATCATGATCGGCAACCTGCGACACCGGAAAGGACTCGTCGGCGACGACATGGCCATCGGCCATGCTGGCGTGCAAACGCGGCGCGACGCCGATGCCCTCGATCTGTCCGTGCGCGCTCGGCACAGGGTTGATATCGGCATTTTCGTGCGCGGCTTCGGGCACGGTATAGACCGATACCTTGACGCTCGACGAGCCGGCATTGACGACGAGGATGACAGGATGATGGGTACTCACGCTCGATGCACTCCGCAAAGGGTTCGGGGGCGGCTCAGACGCTGACGGCAGCCTCGGCGCTGCGGCGCGCATGCGCAAGCCTCGTCGGTGGTGTGCAGGCTGCCCTTCATCGGTAGCTCGGCATCGCCGTTGCGCACGGCCCCGACCGCGAGCCGGGCCGATGCATGACTGTGTGGCGAGACATAGCAGTTCCGTTTGGCTTGGCTCGTTCGGCGCAACATGTTGCGCTGCGCAAGGCGCATCGGGCCCAGTATAGACCACGATTCACGCGTCCCAATGACGCGAAAACTGCGCTTTGCGTGCGCCGCAGATGCCAGGCGCTCGCCCACATGGCGCGGTTGCCATTGGAACAGCCCACTGGTACGCTTGTTTTTGCTGCAAAGCACAACGCGTCACTTCCGCTTCGTTCAAGGGGCGGCTTCGGCACACAATGACGCGCCTGACCCGATGCCAACAGAGGGAAGTGGAATGTCAGCTAGCGAATCCGTCAGCCTGTCCAACGACAAGCCCGGCCAGCCTGAAACCACCGGCGCACTGGCGCAGTTCGGCGCCTTCGCTCCATTCGCCGCGTGGCCCTGGGCCGCGCTCGAATACGGCGTGGATGCCTGGCAGCGCTCGGTCCTGCTCATGGACATCCTGCGCCAGCGCGGCAATGAGTCTTGCGAGCACGAACGCGAAGGCATGCCGCCGGTGCTCGTGTTCGAGCATGAGATGCTCGCCGACGCGCGCACGCTGCCCCAGCCGGTCAACTACGCGCTGCTGCGCATCATCCCGCCGGCCAGCATGCCGACCGACCCGACCAAGCGCCCCTTCGTCGTGATCGACCCGCGCGCCGGACACGGCCCCGGCATCGGCGGCTTCAAGGCCGACAGCGAAATCGGCATCGCGCTGCGCACCGGGCATCCGTGCTACTTCATCACGTTCTTCCGCGATCCGTGCCCGGGCCAGACCATCGAGGCCGTCGCCCGCGCCGAAGCGGGCTTCCTCCAGATCATCAACGAACACCATCCCGATACACCGGGCAAGCCCTTCATCATCGGCAATTGCCAGGCTGGCTGGGCGCTGATGATCCTCGCGGCCGTGGCGCCGGATGCGGTCGGCCCGCTGCTGGTGGCGGGGGCGCCGCTGGCGTACTGGTCCGGCGTGCGGGGGACCAACCCGATGCGCTACAGCGGCGGCCTGCTGGGCGGGTCGTGGCTGGCCTCGCTGACGGCGGACATGGGCAATGGCCGCTTCGACGGCGCCTGGCTCGTGCAGAATTTCGAGCAGCTCAATCCTTCCAACACGCTCTGGAGCAAGCTCTACAACGTCTACGCCAAGGCCGATACCGAAGGTCCGCGCTTCCTGGAATTCGAGCGCTGGTGGGGCGGCCACTTCCTGATGAACCGGGAAGAGATCGACTGGATCGTGCAGAACCTGTTCGTCGGCAACCGCCTGACCGCCGGGCAGGTGCGCAGCGCCGATGGCAAGACCGTGGTGGACCTGCGCAATATCCGCTCGCCGGTGATCGTGTTCGCGTCGTGGGGGGACAACATCACGCCGCCGCAACAGGCACTGAACTGGATTCCGGACTTGTACGCGACGGACGAAGAGCTGGTCGCCAATGACCAGGTCATCGTCTACTGCCTGCATCCGACCGTGGGGCACCTGGGCATCTTCGTGTCGGCGGGCGTGGCCAACCGCGAGCATAGCGAACTGTTCTGCGCGCTGGACCTGATCGACGTGCTGCCGCCGGGACTGTACGAGGCCAAGATCGAGGACATCGCGCCCGGCACGCCGCACCGCAACCTGATCGAAGGGCGCTACCTGGTGCGCTTCGAGCGCCGCAAGATCGCCGACATCCTCGCGCTCGACGATGGCCGCGAGGACGAGCGCGCGTTCGAGGTGGTGCGCCGCATCTCCGAAGTCAACCAGCACCTCTATGACGCCTTCGCGTCGCCGATGGTGCGCGCGACATCGAACGAATTCACCGCGGAGGCCGCGCGCGCGCTCCATCCGTCGCGGCTGGAGCGCTCGGTGACCACCGACGCCAATCCGTGGATGGCGTGGATCGGCGCGCTGGCGCCGATGGTGCGCGAGCACCGCCATCCCGTCGCGCAGGACAATCCGTTGCTGATGATGGAGCGTGCGGTCTCGGCGCAGATCACCGCTGCGCTGGACCAGTACCGCGATATGCGCGATGCCTGGTACGAGCAGGTATTCGAAGCGATGTACCAGTCGCCGATGATGGCGGCGCTGGTGGGCTTGACGGCGCAGGCGCCGGTCAATCTGGAGTCGCCTGTGACGGTGCAACTGCGCAAGGAGCTGGCGCAGCTGCGCCTGCGCGATGCCGAGGCGGCCATCGCGCAGGGCGGCATGCGCGAAGCCTTCGTGCGCGTCCTGGCCTATGTGGCTGACGCCCATGCGGCGATCGAGGAACGCCCGTTCAACCTGCTGCGCGAGATAGCGCGCGAGCAGCCCGAGGGGCGTGGCGGCCTGACACTGGCCGAGTTCAAGTCGCTCGTGCGGCAGCAGACCTTCATCGTGCAGCTTGACCGCCAGCGCGCGCTGCATGCGCTGCCGCGGATGGTGCCGGAACAGGAAGAGCGCCGCAGGCTGATGATGGCCGCGCATCGTGTGCTGACCGTCAGCGCGCCGCTGGAGGGCGAGCGCCTGGTGCACTACCGCGAGGTGGCCGACGTGCTCGGCACCGACCACGCGCACGGCGGGGCGCAGCCTGCCGTGTTGCCGGTGGCTCCGGCGGCCAAGACTGGCAGCGAACGCTCGCGGGCCGCGCGTCCACAGGCAAGCAAACCGGTACGCGGCAAGCGCAGCGGCGGTGGCCACAGCGCGTAGCGCGGCACGTCACCGAGCATCAAGGCGATGCCTGTGCCATGCAGATACTGATTCGCGGCCTGCGCCGCAACGCCACCGAAGCGATGCTGCGCGACCTGCTCGCGCAGCATGTGGCGGTCAACTCCGTGGAGATCATCCGCGAGGGCGATCCCGAGCGCCCGTGGGCCTGGGTCGATCTCGCGGTCGACCGGTTCACGGCGTGGAGCCTGCTGCGGCAGTTGGACCGGCACGTCTTTGCCGGCGGGCGCATGCACTGGTACATCCCCGTGCATCAGGAACACGATGCGCCGGCTGACGCTGCAAAGCGATTACCATAGCCGCATTCCGACTCTGAAGCGCCGCCTTTGCACGGTGGCGCAACTCCGCCATGCTTGAACTCCAGGGAGCCATCTGGTTCCGCTCCGGCTCACACGACTGGGGCGGCAAGGACCGCATCGCGCTGCTGGCCGCCATCGGCGAGCACGGATCGATCACGGCAGCGGCCCGTGCCGTGGGCATCAGCTACAAGGCTGCGTGGGACGCCATCGACGCCATGAACAACAGCGCCGGCGAACCGCTTGTCGTGCGCGCCGCGGGCGGCAAGGGCGGCGGCGGCACGCGCCTCACCGAACGCGCCGAGCAGCTGATCCGCACTTATCGGGCGCTTGAGGAAGAACACCGGCGCTTCGTCGCCCACCTGGGCCGCCTGGGCGACAGCGCGGCCGAAGACCTTAATGTAATGAGGCGTTTCATGATCCGTACCAGTGCGCGCAACAAGCTTTTTGGCAAGGTCGACAGCGTCCGTGGCGGCGCAGTCAACGACGAGGTGGTGCTGGCCTTGCCGGGCGGCCAGACCATCGTGTCGACCATCACGCATGAAAGCGTCGAGACGCTTGATCTGAAACCAGGCGTCGAGGCGTTTGCGCTGATCAAGGCATCGTCGGTGATCGTCGGCCTGGCGGAACCGGGCCTGCGCCTGTCCGCGCGCAACCAGCTTCCGGGCGTGGTGTCGCGGGTCGTGCCCGGCGCCGTCAATGCGGAGATCGTGCTGGATCTCGATGGCGGCGGCAGCGTGGCGGCCATCGTCACCAATGAAAGCGTGCAGGCGCTCGGCCTGGCCGAAGGCGTTCGCGCACTGGCGATCTTCAAGGCATCGGCCGTGATCCTTGGCGTGGTTGGATAGACAGGCACGCGTGCGCTGCGCGCGGCGCGTCGTCCATAATGTCGGGCTTCGACGCAAGCCCCGACATCCCCGGACATGGACGCCACGCTGGCCGGTTTTTCCCTTAGCTTGTCGCTGATCCTTGCGATCGGTTCCCAGAATGCCTTCGTGCTGCGGCAGGGACTGCGCCGCGAGCATGTGTTCTGGGTCTGCCTGGTCTGCGCATTGTCCGATGCGCTGTTGATCCTGGCGGGCGTGTCGGGCTTTGCGGTCATGATCCGCCAGCTTCCGTGGCTTGCGGCGGCCATGCGCTATGGCGGCGCAGCGTTCCTCATCTGGTATGGCGCGCGCAGCTTCCTGGCCGCGCTGCGCTCGTCGGCGGTGCTCGATCCGAGCCATGCCGAGCCCCGGCCGCTGCTGGGAACGCTCGGCGTCTGCCTGGCGTTCACCTGGCTCAATCCGCATGTGTACCTCGACACGGTGATGCTGATCGGATCGGTCTCCACGCAGTTCCATGGCCGCGAGACGCAGTTCGCCGCAGGCGCGATGTCGGCCTCGTTCCTGTTCTTCTTCGCGCTGGGCTATGGCGCCGCGCTGCTGCGGCCGGTATTTGCGCGGCCGCGCGCCTGGCAGGTGCTGGACGCGGTGATCGGCGTCACCATGTGGGTCATCGCAGCGAAGCTGCTGCTGGGCTGAACACGCACATCAAGGCAGAGGTACCCATGGCAAGGAATGTCGAAATCAAGGCGCGTCTGGAAAGCATCGGCGCCATCGAATCGCGTGTTGCGGCGCTGGCAAGCAGCGGCCCGGAGCAGATTGAGCAGGACGACACCTTCTTCCCGTGCCCCAACGGCCGGCTCAAGCTCAGGGCGTTCAGTGCCGATCGCGGCGAGCTGATCTTCTATGCGCGCCCGGACCAGCCCGGCCCCAAGGAAAGCTTCTACATCCTGTCGCCCACGGCATCGCCCGATACGCTGCGTGCGGCACTGGCTGCCGCACACGGCGAAGCGGGGCGCGTGCGCAAGATGCGCACGCTGTACCTGGTGGGCCGCACGCGTGTCCACCTGGACCGCGTGGAAGGACTCGGCGAGTTCCTAGAGCTGGAGGTGGTGCTGGCCGATGACGAGAGCGTCGCCGCTGGCGTAGCGGAGGCGCACGGCTTGCTGGACCAGTTGGGAGTGGGAGCAGGCGCCCTGCTGGAGGGCGCCTATGTCGATCTGCTGCGCGCGGCTCAGACCACGCCGGCGCGCAGCGGGGCGTAGACGGGCGGATGCTGGCGCGCGGTGCCGCTGCCGTAGATGCGGCCTTCGCGGATCTCCAGCACGTGTTCGCCGAGCGCTTCAACGTCGGCCGGGTCGTGCGAGATGACCACCATCGGCACGTCGAGACTGGCCTGCAAGGCGCGCAGTTCCTGGCGCATGCGCTGGCGCAGCGCGGGGTCGAGTGCCGAGAACGGTTCGTCGAGCAGCACGATATCGGGCTTGGCCACCAGCGCGCGCGCCAGTGCCACGCGCTGCTTCTGCCCGCCGGAGATCTCGGCGGGATAGTTGCCGACGATCTCGCGCAGGCCGAAGGCCTCGATCCAGCGATCGCTCTCCGGATGCGTGGCGCCGCGGCGCGGATTGCGCCAGCTCTTCGACAGGCCGAACGCGATGTTCTGCCCCACGGTCAGGTGCGGGAACAGCGCATATTCCTGGAACAGGTAGGCGACGCGGCGCTCTTGCGGGCGCACGTTGATGCCGGCCTCGGCGTCGAACAGCGTGCGGCCATTCAGGACGATGCGGCCGGAATCCGGCATCAGCAGTCCGGCAATGGCGCGCAGTGTCAGGCTCTTTCCGGCGCCGGACGGGCCGAACAGCGCGATGCGGCGGCTGGCCGAATCGAAGGCGATGTCGAGCGCGAAATGCCGGTCGGCCGACACCATGCGCTTGCGGATACTGACTTGCATGCCCATGGCAGCCTCACTGTGCCGAACGCGCGCGCCGCACGCGTCCGCGTTCATAGATTTCGGCCGGATTGCGCGCCGCGGCCGGCACCAGCCGTCCCGCCACGACCAGGATCAGGATGCAGGTGACCGAGGTAACCAGCACCAGCAGGTTGGCGGTGTTGTCATCCCCGGCCTGTACCGCTTCGTAGATCGCGACCGAGAGCGTCTGCGTGCGGCCCGGCAGGTTGCCGGCGACCATCAGCGTGGCGCCGAACTCGCCCAGCGCACGCGCAAACGCCAGCAGCACGCCGGCAATGATGCCGCGCGCGGCAAGTGGCAGCGTCACGCGGAAGAAGATGGCCGCTTCCGGCACGCCGAGCACGCGTGCGGCGTTTTCGAGCTGGTGGTCGACGCCTTCAAACGCCGCGCGCGCCGATTTCAGCACCAGCGGAAAGGCGACGATGGTCGACGCCAGCACCGCGCCCTGCCAGGTGAATACCAGTTCGATGCCGAGCTTGCCTAGCCATTCCCCAAACACGCCGCGCCGGCCCACCAGCACCAGCAGGTAGTAGCCGAGCACCGTCGGCGGCAGCACCAGCGGCAGGGTCAGTACCGCGTCAACCACGTCGCGCGCGGGGGAGCGCCAGCGCGCCAGCGCATAGGCGGCGGCCACGCCGAGCACGGCATTGAGCGCGGTGGCCCAGCCCGCAACCTTCAGCGACAGCAGCAACGGCACCCAGACAGCATCCATGGCAGGCATCGATCCCGATCAGGGTTTCTGGAAGCCATAGCGCGCCAGGATCGCCTGGCCTTCGGCCGACAGCACGTAGTTCACGAAGGCGGTGGCCTGCGTGTTCTGCTTCGTCAGGCTGGTCACGGCGATGGGGTAGGTCACCGGCGTGCGGCTGGGCACGCGCACGGCTACCTTGACCTTGTCGGGCATGAGCGCCGCGTCGGTGGCGAAGACAAAGCCCGCTTCGACCTCGCCACGCGCGACATAGTCCAGGCTCTGGCGCACGTTCTGCGCGAGCACGCCCTTGGCAGAGACGGCGTCCCACAGGCCCGCGGCTTCCAGCGCGCCCTTGGTGTAGCGGCCGACCGGCACCGAGGCCGGGTTGCCGAAGGCGATGCGCTTCACTTCCGGTTTGTTCAGGTCCTGCAGCGCGTGGATCTGAAGCTTGCTGTCGTTCGGCACGATCAGCACGACCTGGTTGGCGGCGAAGTCGCGGCGCGTGGCGTGGGCCACGACTTTCTCGGCCTCGGCCTTGTTCATCGCTTGCTGGTCGGCGGAGGCGAACACGTCGGCCGGCGCGCCCTTGATGATCTGCTGCATCAGCACGTCGGACGCGCCAAAGTTGAGCACGACCTTGGTGTCAGGGTGAGCCTTCTCGAAAGATTCGGCCAGGGTCTTGAAGGCATTGGTCAGGCTCGCCGCCGCCGATACCACCAGATCGGCGCCGAATGCCGGCGGCGCGGCCAGCGCCAGGGCGGCCAGCGTGGCGCTGGCGAAATGAACGGCACGGCGGCGCCACGCCGTGCCCGGCGTGCGGACGGAGCGGGAAGTGTGCATCGGAAGGTTCCTGGAAGCGCTGGGACGCGCGGATGGCTTCTGTGTACTGTCAGGCGCAATATACGTCTGTATATAGCGAGACGTCAATCTTGCCGCAGGGTTACGCGCATGGGTATTGTTTGCGGCACAAGGGCAACAGCAGGCGCGGCGATGGCCGCACCGGCCGGACGGGAGACGGCGCGCCGGGCCCGGCGCGCCAACAGGGTTCAGGCCGGTGGTGAGCCGTCCTTGAACATGGATTTCAGCTGCGTGCGCAGCTCAGGAGTGTCCTGATGCTGGTGCACCGCCACGGCATGCTGGACCGCGGCTTCGAGCAGTTCATCTTCGCTGTCGGCGCTGAGTGCAACCGTGCAGCCGATGTCGCTCGGGTACTCGCGGCAATCGACATACTTTCGTCCCATATTGCCTCCTGACGCCGGCCTGGTGGCCGGCGTTTTCCAGTATAGGGCGCGGGTTGGCAGGTTTTACAGGATGGGATTGAGCACCTTGCCGGTGGCCAGGAACGCTTCCAGGTTTTCCAGCGTCAGCGCGGTCATGGCGGCGCGGGTTTCATGCGTGCCGCTGGCCATGTGCGGGGCGAGCACGACGTTGTCCAGTGCCAGCAGCGCCTGCGGGACATTGGGTTCGTCGCGGAACACATCGAGGCCCGCGCCGCCGAGCCTGCCGTCGGCCAACGCCGCCACCATGGCGTCTTCGTCGATCACGCTGCCGCGCGAGACATTGACGAGGATTCCCTTGGGCCCCAGCGCCTCGATGATCTCGCGCGAGACCAGGCCCTCGGTTTCCGGGCCGCCCACGCAGGCGACCACAAGGAAATCGGACCATGCGGCGAGCGCTTTCAGGTCCGGTTCGAAGCGCCACGGTGCGCCTTCGCGCTGGCGGCGGTTGTGATAGGCGATCTCCATGTCGAAGCCGCCCGCGCGGCGCGCGACGATCTCGCCGATGCGGCCCAGGCCCAGGATGCCGAGCTTCTTGCCGGATACCCGCGTGGTCAGCGGAAAGCCGCCCTGCGGCCAGCGCTGCGCGCGCACGAAGCGGTCGCCATGGGCAATGCCGCGCGCCGCATCGATGAGCAGGCCGAAAGCCAGGTCGGCCACGCAGTCGTTGAGCACGTCAGGCGTGTTGCTGACCTGGATGCCACGGGCGCGGGCGGCGTCGAGCGCGATCGAGTCGTAGCCAACGCCGAAGCTGACGATGGCCTCAAGGCGGGGCAGCGCGTCGATCAGCGCGGCAGTGCAACCGTGCCGGGCCGAGGTCACCACGACACGTACCGCACCGCCATGCTCGCGCGCCCAGTCAAGCGGATCGGCCTGCTGCCACAGCGCAGCGGCGCTGAAGCGCTCCTGCAGGGTGAGGTTGGTTCGCGGCGCGAGCGGGCCGACCTGGAGGATGTGGAATGCGGACATGGGAGGGGAGGGTAATCGCGGGAAAACGGAACTGGCAATGGTAGCGCAGGGCTGCCAGCCTTGCCGTCCGCGGGGGAACCTGCTGAGCTATGCTGGCAACCTTGCCATCAACGTTGCGCATACGCGCCCATGCGATGAAGACCCTCTATCTGGCCGGTTTCGATGTGTTCCGTGTGGATGCTGTCGAGTGGGGCCAACAGCTCAAGGCGCTCTGCGCGGAGTACGGGTTTGAAGGTCTGTATCCGCTCGACAAGGCGGCGCCTGTGGGGATGTCCGGGCCGGACACGGCGCGCTGGATCTATGACGCCAATATCGCGCTGATCCGGCACGCCGATATGGTGATGGCCAACCTGGGGGATTTTCGTGGCCCCGGGGAACCGGACTCCGGCACGGCCTTCGAGGTCGGTTTCGCCGTGGCGCTGAACAAGCCGGTGTGGGGCTACTACGGGGAGGATGGATCGCTGCGCGAACGCGTGACTTCCTCGGTCGATGAACTCGGACGTGCGCGGGATGAGCGGGGGTATCTGGTCGAGGACTTCGGATTGCCGAAGAATCTGATGCTGGCCTGCCCGGCCAGGCTTGTGCGCGGCGGTCCGGCGCAATGCCTGCAGGCGATGGCGGAGGCTGAGCGTCGACGGGCGCAGCGGCGGGAGATTAGCGCAACCCAGTGGGACGCGGAAGACTGAATCCGGCAGGCAGGCTTCTTGCGTGGCCAGGGGAGCAACTTTCCCGGAGCCAATGAGCAGCCAGTCCTAACCACGTCCTGCCCGCCTTTGCGGGGCGCATTTTGCCGGTCGATACCGCCGTGGCGCATCGAGGCGCTAGACCGCATGTTCCTGACCCGAAGCCGCTCAGAGATTGCCTTATTGCCGCGACGGCCCTTGTGCACGGAATGACCGTCGCAACACGCAATGTTTCTGATTTCGTCGCGTCAGGCGTCGATCTGCTTAACCCGTGGACGTGGGAACCATAGATCCGGTGCCAGTGGTATCCGGACCGGCCCCTTTTGTTTGCCTCTCACCGCCTCAACCCCATCACCCCGCGCGCAATATCCCCCGCCGCCGCCCCCAGGATCTCCCGATAAGCCGCCACCACGCCTTCGACCTCTCCGGGCGCAGCCAGGTCCGATTCCGTCCGCCCGCTCACCACCTTCCCATCCGGCAACCGCCGCACGGTCCAGTTGATCGTCGCCCCGGCGCGCTGGCCGATATCGGCATCGAGCCGCACCACATCGGTGGTGATCCGGTAGACCGGCGTCACATCAGACAGCCCTTGCTGGTAGGTATCCACCGCCCCCAAACTCGCCTGCAGCCGTTGCGACAGCGCGTCGCGCATCTCGTCGGGCAGCGGCGATGACCATCGCGACAGGTCCAGCAGCTTGAGCCCGGCCTCATTGCCATTGCGGGTGTCGCGCACCACGAGCTGCGGCCGGTTCAGGCGTTCGGGCACGCGCACCGGGGCGACTTCGATCCAGAGCGGTTCGATGTTGGTCACAGCCGGCATTGCAGCGCTTGCAGCGGCGGCGGGCCCTTGCGCAAGCGTGTAATAGCGCGGTTCCGGCGAGGCGCAGCCCGCCACCAGCGTGGCGACGAGCAGGGCGGCCAGGGCACATGCGCGCGTGGCATCGGTACGATTGATCATTCTTTCTCCGTCTTGCCGCGCAGCAGCGCTTCAGGATGCCGTTCGAGATAGTCGGTCAGTATGCGCAGCGACGTCGCGGTGCGGGTCAGTTCCTGCACCATGCGGCGCGCATCCTGCTGCAGCGGCGCGTCGGAGGACAGCGTGCCGTTGGCGGTCGACAGCGTCTTGCGCGCGTCCTGCAACGCGGCCAGCACCTGCGGCGCGACATCGCCGTTGAGTTGCTTCACCAGCGCGTCGGCGCTCGCAAGCGTGGCATTTAGCGCCACCACCGATTGGCGCAGGTCCTGTCCGATCTGGTCGAACGGCACCTTGTCGATCCGGTTGACGATATCGCCGACCTGCGCCTGCAACTGGTCGAACGTACCCGGCGTGGTGGCGAATTCAGGAATCGGCGCGTTCAGGTCGACGTTGGCCGGCGGTGCCTTCGGGAAGAAATCCAGCGCCACGTAGAGCTGCCCGGTCAGCAGGTTGCCGGTGCGCAACTGCGCGCGCATGCCGCGCTTGAGCAGGCCCGCGATGATCTCGTGGCGGCGGGTCGGGTCCTGCACGTCGCGTTCGCGGAAGCCCATGCGCGACGGATACAGTTCCACCACCACCGGCATGCGGAACGCTTTCTTGTCGCGCTGGAACTCGATGCCGATGGAACGCACCTGGCCCACGATGACACCGCGGAAGTCCACCGGTGCACCCGGCGAGAGGCCGCGCACAGACTGGTCAAAGTTGAGCACCGCCAGCGTAGGCGCCAGCTCCTCGGGCTCCTTCATGGCTTCGGTCTGGTCGCTTGCCAGCAGGAACTGCGTGTTCTCCGCAGCCCCGTCCGTCGCGCTGGTGCCTTCGGGCGCCTGGAAGGCGACGCCGCCGAGCAGCACGGTCACCAGAGATTGCGTGGACAGCTTCAGGCCCGACGCATCCAGCTTGAGGTCGACCCCGCTGGCGTGCCAGAAGCGCGTATCGGCGTTCACCAGCTTGTCATAGGGCTTGTTGACGAATACGCGCAGGGTGATGTCGCGCCCGTTCGGATCGAGCTGGAAAGCCACCACCTGGCCCACCTGCACGCGCCGGTAATAGACCGGCGAGCCGATATCGAGCGAGCCCAGGTCCGAGGCGCGCAGCACGAACTGCTTGCCCGACGAGTCCGATGTCACCACGGGCGGCGCTTCGAGTCCCTTGAAATCGCGCGTGGTCTCGGTGGACTTGCCCGCGTCCACGCCGATGTATGCACCGGACAGCAGCGTTTCCAGGCCCGATACGCCGCTCGCGGCAAAGCGTGGCCGCACCACCCAGAAGCGCGTGTCGGCCACGGCGAAGTTTTCCGCATCCTTGGTCAGGTCGATCACGGCCAGCACGTGCGAGCGGTCGTGCGCGAGCCGCACCGACTTGACCAGGCCGATATCCACGTCCTTGTAGCGCACGGCCGTCTTGCCCGGCGTCAGGCCTTCGGCCGAGCGGAAGCTCACGGTGATCTCGGGCCCGCGCGAGGAAAGCGTGTGGACCAGCAGCGAAATGCCGACCACGGCGGCGATGATCGGGATCAGCCAGACCAGCGAAGGCAGCCAGCGCGCCCGGCGGCGGCGTTCGGGTTGCGGCAGCCCCGGCGGCGCGGGCGGAAGGTTGTCAGTGTCAGGCATCTTGTTGTTCCAGCGAGTCCCACAGCAGGCGGGGGTCGAAGCTCAGCGACGCGAGCATGGTGAGCACCACGACCGAGGCAAAGGCCAGCGCGCCGCCGCCGGGGATGATGGTGGCCAGCGCCCCGGCCCGCACCAGCGAGGCCAGCAACGCCACCACGAATATGTCCAGCATGGACCATCGGCCGATGACTTCGACCAGTCCATACAGCCTGGTCCGCTGCCGCAGGCGCCAGGTCGAGCGCATGTGCACGGACACCAGCAGCAGCGTCAGGATCGCCATCTTCAGCAGCGGCACGATGATGCTGGCGATCAGCACGATCCCCGCGAGCAGGTGCGAGCCCGACAGCCACAGGTAGATCACGCCGGACAGGATGGTGTCCTGCTGCGTGCCCAGGATGGACTGGGTCACCATCACCGGCAGCAGGTTGGCGGGAATATAGAGCATGTAGGCCGACAGCAGGAACGCCCACGTGCGGGCCAGGCTGTCGGGCTTGCGGTGGTGCAGCGTGGCGCCGCAGCGCGGGCAGGGCTGGCCTTCGAGCGCGCGCGGGCTGATCAGGTCGCAGGCGTGGCACGACACCAGGCCCAGTCGCGCGGCCGTGGGCACCTGCGGCAGCGGCGTGCGCTCGTCGTCGTCGGTGATCTCCTGCACCACGCTGCTGGCGAACTGGCGCGAGCGTTGGAGATGCTCGCGCGCGCCGGTCAGGCGCGGCAGCTTGCGGCGCGGTGGCTGAGTATCGCTCATCGGACGGCTCCGTCCGCGTCCGTGTCCTCGGCCGCTTGCGGCGATTCCAGGTAATGCCACAGGTCGCGCGGATCGAACGACAGCATGGCCGCCAGCACCACCACCAGCGCGCCGAACGACCACAGCGCGATGCCGGGCAGCACCTGCGCCATGCTCGACAGCTTCACCAGCGTGACCAGCACGCCAATCATGAACACTTCGATCATGCCCCACGGCCGGGTCTGCCGGATGCCGCGCACGATGCGGTCAAAGCCCGCGGGCATGCGGTGGCCCGACATGGGCACCAGCAGGTAGACCATCATCAGCATTTCCGAAAGCGGGAACAGGATGGTGGTGGCGAACACCAGCGCTGCCACCAGCGACATATGGTCGGCATAGAGCGCCTGCACGGCGCCCAGCAGCGTGGTCTGCGTGCGCACGCCTTTCAGGTCCATCTCGACAATCGGAAAAGCGTTGGAGATCAGGAACAGGATCAGCGCGGTGATGACCAGCGGCAGCAGGTGCCGGTAGGTGCGCGCGCTTTCGCGGTACAGCTGGCCGCCGCAGCGCAGGCATAGCGCGCGTTCGCCCCGCGCCAGCGGAGCGCGCTGGTACACCGCGTCGCAGTACTCGCAGGCGACCAGTCCGTGCAGCGTGCTTGCGTCCAGCGGGGTGCCGGTGTCGCCGTGTGCCATGCGTCGCACTCAGCCGGGACGCTTGCCCGGCGCGACCGCCGGTGCGTCGGGGTTGTCGACCAGGGCTGGCGGCGGGCTCTCCGCCGGCGCTGCCCCAGCGGCTTCCGCGCGCCGCACGGCTTCGATCTGCGAACCGACGGTCCAGTCGCGCAGCAGCGCGTAGGCCACGGCGAGCAAGGTCGGGCCGATGAAGACGCCGAGGAAGCCGAACGCCAGCGCGCCGCCCAGCACGCCCATCATGATCCAGACGAGCGGCATGCCCGTGCCCTTGCTGATCAGCAGCGGCTTGACGACGTTGTCGGCCATGCTGACCACGCCCACGCCCCACACCACCAGGAAGATGGCCCAGCCCGTGTCGCCGGCGTGGTAGAGCCACAGCGCGGCCGGCAGCCAGATCAGCGGCGGCCCCACCGGGATCACCGACAGGAAGAACGTCACGAAGCCGAGGATGGCAGCCGCCGGCACTCCCGCGATCCACAGGCCGATGCCTTGCAGTACCGCCTGGATGAACGCCGTGCCGAGCACGCCGTAGACCACGCCCTTGACCGTGCTGCCGGCCAGTTCGAGCAGGTGGTCGGCACGTTCGCCGGCAATGCGGCGCATGCCGGCGCGCAGCCAGGCGACTGCGTATTCGCCGCCGGTGTAGAAGAAGAAAGCCAGGATGATCGACAGCGCCAGCTGGCCCAGCCCTGCGCCGATCGACAGGCCGGCACCAAGCAGCACATGACCCACCGGCGCGATCAGCTTGCGCAGGTTGGCGACCATGTCAGAGTCGGCATGGATCACCGACTCCCAGGTCGTGTGCAGGTAGCCACCCACATAAGGCAGGCTGCTGAGCCAGTCGGGAAGCTGCGGGATGCCCTGGTCCGTGTAGCGGTCCACCAGGCCGGTCAGTTCATCGATATGTGCGGAAAAGCTCGCGCCCGCATAGACAAACGGGCCAAGCACGATCACTGCGGCAAGCACCACGCAGATCAGCGCCGCCAGACTGCGCCGGTTGCCCAGCCAGCGCGACAGCACGGTATAGGGGTACCACGAGCTGAATGCCAGGATTGCACCCCACAGCAGCGCCGTGGTGAACGGTGCCAGCACCAGCAACGAGCCGCCGATCAGCACGACCAGCGCGAACACGGCGGCGATCTTTTCAATCAGTTGGCCGGAATTCATGACTTCTCCAACTCCGCCGGAGTGACGGAAACGGCGTAAATATAGCTTACGTCAGTCCCGACGGCGGCGAGCGGGGCATTTCAGGTGCGGGGGCAGGCACTCGCACGGAGATGGCCGGGGTACAGCCCACAGTGCCACAGCTGTAGGACATGCGCCAGCACGGCCTCCTAACGCAAACGGGCGCCTTAGCGCCCGTTTGCGGTTCAGGAAAGCGCGACAGGTCAGGCCGTAGCGCTCATCACGCCGTCCTTGAGCAGCGCGGCAACCAGGTCCGACTGCGTCACCATGCCGACCAGGTGGTGGTGATCGTCGATGACCGGCGCGTGGTGCAGGCCGCCGTCGCTGAAGGCCTGCGCCAGCTCGACCATGGGCTGGTCCGCGCGCGCGGTGACCACGGCGCGGGTCATCAGGTCGCGCACGGTGCCGGCCAGGCGGCGGGCACCGGTGTCGCGCTGCGCCGCGAAGAAGTCGCTCTGGGTAATGATGCCCAGGAGCTTGCGATGATCGTCGACCACCGGGAGCGCCTTGATGCGGTGCCGCGAAAGCAGTTGCGATGCCTCGGTAGCCGCTTGCTCGGGGCGCACCGTCACCACGTCGCGCGACATGATGTCCGAGATCAGCACGTTGCCGAAGCGGCGGCGGTAGGCGCGCAATTGCGCTGCCACCAGGATCGCTTCCAGGTCGTCTTCTTCAATGTCGAGGAATTCGCCGCGTGCCTGCAGGGCGTCGTGCAGGTCGGCGCGCGTAAAGCCCACGCGCTGTCCGGGCGGCACGTCGCTGGTCAGGTGCTGCACCGGCGGCTCGGGCGGCCGGTGCGGATAGCGCCGCCGCGATAGGTTGTTGAAGGCCAGCGCCATCAGCAACAGCAGCATGGAATTGAACAGCACCGGCACGACCACGAAGCCGAAGCCCAGCGCACTGACCGCGGGGCCGCCAAAGACGGCGGTGATCGCCACCGCGCCGCTGGGCGGGTGCACGCAGCGGAACTGGAACATGACGGCGATGGCGACGGCCACTGCGGTGGCCGCAGCCAGGCCCTGGTAGGGAATCCAGCGCGCGCAGGCCACGCCGACCAGCGCGGCAAACAGATTGCCGCCGATGATCGACCACGGCTGCGCAAGCGGACTCGAAGGCACTGCGAACAGCAGCACCGCAGAAGCGCCCATCGGCGCGACAAACCAGGGGTTGAAGCCGCCCAGTGTCTGGTGGCTGATCCACTCGGTCAGGAACAGGCCCAGCAAGGCACCGAAGCAACTCTTGATGCGCTCGATGCGATTGGCCGATACCGGCAGGGGAACAAAAGTGCGGAGCCAGGCACGGGCGCTTTGTGCCAGTGCAGCGACGGCGGGGGCGGAAGGCATTCGGGACGGGGGCGCGTTGGAATGGTCGTCGTAATATATCACGGAGTGATATATTTGGCGGCCTTTGGCAAGATCCATGTCTGGCGGATGTCCGCGTTGATTCTTGCCGCATCGCACAAGAATCCAAGGAGCCCCCATGCATACCGAAAAGAGCGACTATGCCGTCAGCCAGCGCCTGTTGCTGCTGTGCGGCATCGCGTTGCTGATCGGCGTGGTCAGCACGCTGGCCGCCGATGTCCTGCTGAAGCTGATCCGCTTCTTCACCAACCGGTTCTTCTACCAGACGCTGTCGCTGGCCGAACGTTCGCCCGCGCACCATACGCTGGGCGCTTGGGTCATCCTCGTGCCCGCGGTAGGCGGGCTGATCGTCGGCCTGATGGCGCGCTACGGCAGCGACAAGATCCGCGGCCACGGCATTCCGGAAGCGATCGAGGCCGTTCTGTTCGGCAAGAGCAAGATGTCGCCGCGCGTGGCGGTGCTCAAGCCGCTGTCGTCGGGCATCGTGATCGGCAGCGGCGGCCCGTTCGGCGCGGAAGGGCCGATCATCATGACGGGCGGCTCGCTGGCGTCGCTGCTGGCGCAATACCTGCACCTGACCGCCGGCGAGCGCAAGTCGCTGCTGGTGGCGGGCGCCTGTGCCGGCATGACCGCGATCTTCGGCACGCCGGTGGCGGCGTTGCTGCTGGCGATCGAACTGCTGTTGTTCGAACTGCGCCCGCGCAGCCTGCTGCCGGTGGCACTGGCCTGCGCGGTGGCCGGCTTCATGCGGCCGTTCTTGTTCGAGGCCGGCCCGCTGTTCCCGCTGCAGACCGCGCCGGTGGGCGCGGTGGCGCTGGCTTCGTGCCTGGTGGCCGGGCTGTTGTGCGGGATCGTCGGCGCGGCGCTCACGCTGGCGCTGTACCGGACTGAAGACGCGTTCTCGCGCCTGCCGGTGCACTGGATGTGGTGGCCCGCGATCGGCGGCCTGCTGGTCGGCATCGGCGGCTACTTCGAACCGCGCGCGCTCGGCGTCGGCTACGACGTGATCGGCGACCTGCTCAACAACCACTTGGCCCTCAGTGTGGCAGTGGGTTTGCTGGTGGTGAAGGCGCTGATCTGGATCGCGGCACTCGGTTCGGGGACCTCTGGCGGCGTGCTTGCCCCGTTGCTGATGCTCGGCGCGGGCCTGGGCACGGTGCTGGCGCCGTGGCTGCCGGGCGGCTCGCCGCAGATGTGGGCGCTGGTCTGCATGGCCGGCGTGCTGGGCAGCGTGCTGGGCGCGCCGCTCACCGCCATCGTGTTCGCGTTCGGGCTGACGCACAACACCGAGGCGCTGCTGCCGCTGCTGCTGACCACCGCGGTCGCGTACGGCTTTTCGGTGCTGACCATGAAGCGCTCGATCATGACCGAGAAGATTGCGCGGCGCGGCCTGCATATCTATCGCGAGTACGGCGTGGACCCGCTCGAGCGCGCCCATGTGGCCGAGCTGATGACGCGCGAGGTCATCGCTATCGAGGCAGACCTGCCGGTGGCCGACGCGACAGCGCGCTATTTCGGCGAACATGCGGCGCACCGCGCCTATCCGGTGGTGTCGGATGGCCGCGTGCTGGGCATGCTGGATCGCGCCACAGTGCGCGGCGCCTCCGCGGGATCGGCGCCGTCAGACCTGCGCTGCCGCGACCTGCTGGTCGCGCAGGCCCAGGTGCTGGTGCCGTCCCAGACCGCGCGCGCGGCGGCCGGCAGCATGGCCGCGTCGAGCGTGGCGCGGCTGCCCGTGGTGGAAAGCACCGACACCATGCGTCTGATCGGCATTGTCTCGCTGCGCGACCTGCTGCGGCCAAGCGGCCAGGTGTTCCATGAGGAATTCAGCCGCGAACGCCTGCGCGGCGCCGCGACGGCCAAGCTGAGCGCTACGCGCTAAAGCTTGTAGGTCGACAGCAGGATGCTGGTCTCGGTGGCGCCGATGCCATCGATCAGCCGGATGCGGTCCAGCGTGCGGTCGAATGCTTCGAGCGTATCGGCGCGCAATTCCGCGATGATGTCCCAGCGGCCATTGGTGGTGTGCAGCGCCTGCACATTCGGCTCGCCGCGCAAGGCCTGCAGCACGCTGCGGGCCTTGTTGCCTTCCACTGCCACCGTCATCCACGCGCGGATGCGGTGCGGCTCGGCGTCCGGCCGCAGCCGCACCGTATAGCCGACGATCAGGCCTTCCTTCTCCAGTTTGTCGATGCGGTTCTGCACGGTCGCGCGCGACACGCGCAGCGCCTGCGCGAGCGCCGTGACAGGCATGCGCGCGTTGTCGCGCAGCAGGGACAGCAATTGGTGATCGATGGCATCCATGGGGGCTTGGCGTTTCGCTGGTGAGGGTTAGCGTTTTGCGCATTCGATGCGGCAATTTGCGCAAGTTGCTGGCTATTAGTTAACACCGGCCGGCACCAGAATGCAATCGAACAACCACTGCCCAGCAGCCCGCCACCGACGACCCCAAGGAGCCGCCGTGATCACCACCCCTACCATCCTGCTTGTCGAACCCACGTTCTACGATGTGTCCTACAGCATCAACCCGTGGATGGATCCGCAAGCCTGGGCGCGCGATCCGCGCGGCATGCACCGCAACGCCAGCCGCGCCTTTGACGCGTTGCACGATGCGCTGCGCCTGTCCGGCTTCACGGTGGAACTGGCGCCGGGCTTCCCGGGCGTGCCGGACATGGTCTTCCCGGCCAACGCCGCGGTGGTGCTCGATGGCCGCGCCGTGCTGGCGCGCTTCCGCTACCCGCAGCGGCGCGGCGAAGAAGCGCCGTTCGCCAGCATCTTCGAAAGCCTGCGGCAGCGCGGGTTGGTCGATGAAGTCATGCAACTGCCGGCCGGCTGCTACCAGGAGGGCGCGGGCGACTGCATCTGGGACGCGAGCCGTGGCCACTTCTGGGCCGGCTTCGGCCCGCGTTCCTCGCGCGAGGCGGCCGATGCCATGTCGGCCCGCTTCGCCCGCGAAGTGGTGGCGCTGGAACTGGCCACCCAGCACAGCTACCACCTCGACGTCTGCTTCTGCCCGCTGTCGGGCGGGGATGTGCTGTACTACCCGCCGGCCTTCACCGAAGCGTCGCTGCGCGAGTTGCGCGCGCGCGTGCCGGCCAGCCTGCGCATCGAGGCGGCCGAGGATGACCTGCGCCACTTCAGCGTGAATGCCGTCAACCTGCACGACCAGGTGGTGATGACCCGCACCACGCCGCACCTGCGCGCCGAACTTGGCGGGCGCGGCTACCACCTGCGCGAAGTCGACCTGTCGCCGTTCATGCTGTCCGGCGGCGGCGCCTATTGCATGACCTTGCGGCTGGACCGCAGCAGCGGGGCGGTCAGCACCACCCGCGCGGCAGCGTGAACGGGCACTACGGAGAATCTGGGAGTCCACCATGAAAGACACCGCCATGACCCGCTTCCTGGACGCCACGGACGTCGCCAGAATGGTTGGCGCCATCGGCGTGCCGGCGGCCCTTGCGCAGCTGGCCGAGCACGTGCGCCAGGATTTCCTGCGCTGGGAAGAGTTCGAGAAATCGGCAAGGCTGGCAAGCCATTCGCCGCTAGGCGTGATCGAGCTGATGCCCGTGAGCGACGGCGTGCAGTATGCGTTCAAGTATGTGAACGGCCATCCGCGCAACGCGCGCTTCGCCATGCCGACCGTGATGGCTTGCGGCATGCTGGCCGAGGTCGAGACCGGCTTCCCGCTGATGCTGGCCGACCTGACGCTGGCCACGGCGCTGCGCACGGCCGCCACCGCGGCGCTGGCCGCGCGCGCCATGGCACGGCCCGACAGCACGGTGATGGCCCTGATCGGCAACGGCGCGCAGGCCGAGTTCCAGGCGCTGGCCTTCCACGCCATGCTGAACGTGCGCGAAGTCCGTGCCTATGACATCGACCGCGACGCCACCGCGCGGCTGGCACGCAATCTCGCCGGCGTTCCGAGCCTGACCATCGTTCCTGTTGATAACGTGCAGGACGCGCTGGACGGGGCGGACATCGTCACCACCGTCACCGCCGACAAGACGCGCGCGACGATCCTGACGCCCGACATGGTGCGCCCGGGCATGCACCTGAACGCCATCGGCGGCGACTGCCCGGGCAAGACGGAACTGCACGCGGACATCCTGCGCCGGGCGCGCATCGTGGTGGAGTACGAACCGCAGACGCGGCTCGAAGGCGAGATCCAGCAACTCGCGCCCGATGCGCCGGTCACCGAACTCTGGCAGGTGCTGTCAGGGCGCGCACCGGGGCGCGCGGTGGGGCCCGATGCCGCGGACGAAGTGACGATCTTCGATTCGGTCGGGTTTGCACTGGAAGACTATTCGGCCCTGCGCTGGCTGTATGCCACCGCGCGTGCGCGCCATGCCGGACGGCACATCGAGCTGGTGGCCATGCCGCGGGACCCGCGCAACCTGTTTGGCTGGATGATGGAAGCGCAGGCGCCGCACCCGGCGGCATCGCGAGAAACGGTTCCGGCCTGATCGGCCTGCGCCGCGGGCAACCATGGCGGGGGCTTCAGCCCCCGCGGCCCATCATCAATTGCGCGCGCAGGAAGCCCTTGACCTCTTCGAGCGAGGGCGTTTTCAGGAACACCATGATGCCCCAGTGCTGCAGCGCATCGGCCACGCCGTCGTAGGCCTGGCGGTTGGTGATCACCGCAAAGATCACGTGCAGGCTGGAGAAGAAATTCTGGAGTTTTTCGATGGTGGCGGACTCGGCGTCGTTCAGTTCGTCCACGTAGTACAGCACCACGCGCGGATGCGCGCTGACGGAGGCGATGACGGTGTCGAGCAGGTCGTCCACCACCGCCGTGCGCAGCGGTAGTCCCCATTTGCCGAGCTGGCCGTGGATGCGCTGCGCTTCCTGGTGATTGGGATGGAACACCACGAGATCCAGCGCATTGCTGCCGGACGGCGCGTCATGCCCGACGCGGGTCGCAAGCAGGCGGTGCACGGTTTCCTTGTGGATGCGGCGGTGGCCGCCATTGGTCTTCCAGGCGCCGAGCTCGCCGCGCTCGACCATCTTTTGCACGGTGCCCAATGAGACATTGAGCAGTTTCGCCGCTGTACGCGTGCTGTAGTAAGGCTTTTCAGCAAGTGCCGGATCCAGTTTCATCCCATCACCCGAAGTAATCCCGATGACGATCCCGCGCTGCGCCAGGCACCTGCGCCGCACGGCTTGCTGCCGTCATCCTGGTTAGCTGACCCTGTTCGCCGGCGCGCTCCCTGGCCGGCATGCAGCTGTCTTGCTGCTATGGTTGTTCTTGGACGGTTGTTCTTGGCTTGCCGGTTCGCGACGCCGATGCGTTTGGGTTCACACGCGTCGCTGCGCCGGAACCCAATAATATGCCGGAAAGAGCAGAACATCACTGGCTCGAATCAATAATCAACTGACATTTTTGTTCTTTGCCACACATTCCGCAATCCACCGGCAATGCGGCGTCCTGCCAGAAGGGACCCTTGCAAAGGGCTGCAGTTCCCGACGCCTTGCCGCTGGTGGACTACAGGCCGTATTTGCGGGTCTTGTCGAACAACGTAGTCTTCGCCACCCCCAGCGCCTCGCTGGTGCGCGTGAGGTTGCCGTCGTGCCGGCGCAGGGCATCGGCGATCAGCGCGCGTTCGAATTGCTCGACGGCCTGGGCGAGCGGCAGGGCCTCCGGTGCGGTAGTGCCGTGGCCCGGATCGCAGCCGAGCCCGAGTACGTGGCGCTCGGCCAGGTTGCGCAGTTCGCGCACGTTGCCGGGCCACGGGTACGCCACCAGCGTCGCCAGTTCGGCGGGCGTGGCCGGCACGGGGTCGCGCCCGAAGCGCAGCGCGGCCTGCGCCACGAAATGCTCGAACAGCAGCGGCACGTCTTCGCGCCGTTCGCGCAGCGCGGGCAGCTCCAGCGTGATCACGTTGAGGCGGTAGTACAGGTCGGAGCGAAACTGGCCGGCGTCGGCCAGCGCGCGCAGGTCGGCCTTGGTGGCCGCGACCACGCGCGTGTCCACGGCCACCTGCTCGTTGGAGCCCAGGCGCTCCACCACGCGTTCCTGCAGCACGCGCAGCAGCTTGATCTGCAGCGGCATCGGCATGCTCTCGATCTCGTCGAGGAACAGCGTGCCGCCTTCGGCATGCTCCACCTTGCCGATGCGGCGGCGCGCCGCGCCCGTGAACGAGCCGGCCTCGTGGCCGAAGATCTCGCTTTCGAACAGCTGCTCGGGCAGGCCGCCACAGTTGATGGCGACAAAGTGGCGCGCATGGCGACGGCTGGCTTCATGCAGGCAGCGCGCCACCAGTTCCTTGCCGGTGCCGGTCTCGCCGTGGATCAGCACATTGGCGGCGGTGTCGGCCAGGTTGGCGATCAGGCCGCGCAGCCGTTCGATGGCGGGCGAGCGGCCGATCAGCGTGGCCTCGAGCTTGTCGCGGCCGGCCAGGCGTTCGCGCAGCTGCGCCACTTCGAGCGTCAGGCGGCGCTGTTCCAGCGCGCGGCGCGTGGCTTCCACCAGTGCCTCGGGCGAGAACGGCTTTTCCAGGAAGTCATAGGCGCCTTGCTTCATGGCCTGCACGGCGAGCGCCACGTCGCCATGCCCGGTGATCATGATCACGGGCAGCGACGCGTCGCGCGCGCGCAGTTGCGCGAGCAGGGCCATGCCGTCGATGCCCGGCAGGCGGATGTCGCTGACCACGATGCCGGGCCAGCCGGCCGCGGTCTCGCGCAGCGCGGCCTCGGCGCTGGCCACGCCGCGCGTGGCGATGCCTTCGAGCCGCAGTGCCTGCTCGCAGCCCAGGCGCACGTCGGCATCGTCCTCGACGATCAGTACGGTCAGTTCAGCCGGCATGGGACGCTTCCTGGCGGACCAGCGGCAGGACCAGCGTGAAGCACGCGCCACCGTCCGGATGATTGGAGGCGGACAGGCTGCCGCCGTTTTCGTTGAGGATGCCGGCCGACAACGTCAGGCCCAGGCCCAGCCCTTCGCCGGCGGGCTTGGTCGTGAAGAACGGCTCGAACAGGCGCGAGAAGGCTTCTTCCGACAGCCCCGGGCCGTTGTCGCGCACGGTCAGGTGCGCCATGCCGCCGGTGACGTGGGCATGCAGGGAGATCATGGGTTGCTCGCGCCCCGTCACGGCGTCCAGCGCATTGCCGACCAGGTTCACCAGCACCTGCTCGAGCCGGTTCGGGTCGCACGCGACCAGCAGCCCGGGTTCCACCTCGCGATGCAGTCTCGGATGCACGGCCGCGATGCGGGTGTCGAGCAGGAACAGCGCGTTGTCCACGGCCTGGGCCAGTTCTGCCTGGCGCGCGCCGTTGGATTTGCGCGCGAATGACTTGAGCGCACCCGTAATGCGGCCCATGCGCTCCACCAGGCCGATGATCGTGCGCAGGTTGGCGCGGGCCGTGTCGTAGTCGCCGCGTTCCAGGAACTTGCCGGTATTGCCGGAAATGGTGCGCAGCGCCGCGAGCGGCTGGTTGAGTTCATGCGCGATGCCGGTCGACATCTGTCCGACCGCGGCCAGCTTGCCGGCCTGCAGCAGGCCGTCCTGGGCCTGGCGCAGCACGGCTTCGGTGCGGATGCGTTCGGCCACCTCGGCCTGCAGGCGCTGGTTGGCCGACGACAGGTCGGCGGTTCGTTCGGCCACCTTGCGCTCCAGCTCGCTGTTGGCGGCTTCGAGCGCGGCGCGCGCGGCCAGCCGCTCGCCGATGATGCGCCGGCGCACGTTCCACGCCGCGCCCAGCAGCAGGATAAAGGCCGTCAGCACGCCGGCCAGCGCGGCGCTGTTCAGCGCCGCCAGCCGTGCCTGCGACGTATTGGACAGCAGCGTGAGCTGCCAGTCGGTGCCCGGCAGCGCGGACTGTTGCGCCAGCATCGGTGGGCCCTGGCGCAACCGCACCAGGCGGTCGCTGCCATTGCCGAGCACGCGCACTTCCGACAGCGGCAGCTGCGGCAGCGGCGCGCGGTTGTATTGCAGGCTCCTAGCGAAGCGGGCGCGTGCGTCCGCCGACAGCGGGCGCAGGGCCGCGAGTTTCCAGGACGGGTCGGACGCCAGGATCACCACGCCGTTCTCGTCCGCCAGCAGCATCTGGCTGTCGGCGCCCTGCCAGCGGTTTTCCAGCGGCTCCAGGCCGATCTTGACCACTGCCACGCCGTCGGGGTTGTCGCGCTCGCCCAGCGGTGCGGACAGGTAATAGCCGGACTCGCCGCGCGTGGTGCCGACGCCGTAGAAGCGGCCGAGCTGGCCTTCCATGGCGGCGCGGAAGTATGGGCGAAAGCTCAGGTCCTCGCCCAGGTAGCTGTCGGGCCGCTGCCAGTTGCTCGTCGCCAGCACCTTGCCGCGCGCGTCGAGCACGTAGACCACGCGGGTGCCGGCGCGCGTGTTAAGGGCGGACAGGTAGTCACTGGCGCGCGCCGACGCGGCGACGTCGTTGGGCTGGCGCAGCAGCGTGCCGATGCGCTCGTCCAGTGTCAGCAGGCCGGGCACGTAGTCGTAATGCGCCAGTTCGCTTTCCAGCGCCTGCGCATACAGGCGCAGTTGCACCTGGCCGCGCTCGGCCTGCCGGGCCAGGGCGGTGTCGTAACTGAAGCGGTAGGCAAGCCATCCGGCCAGGCCCACCAGCACGGCCAGCGCCAGCAGCGCTAGCAACGGCGCGGCGCCACGCAGTGCGGCGGGGCGGGGGGCGGGGTGGTGTGGGTCTGGCGAACCGGTCATGAAGTGCTGGGTAAGGCTGGTTTTGGGGCGAGGGCCGGGGGCTTCGGCGGGGCCTATTTTTACCACACCGGGATGGGTGGCATCTTGCGCAGGGGACGGATTCCCTGGCGGGCGCTCGGGGATTAGCGAGCCTTGGGGAAGGCGACGTTCGTGGCCAGCCGATTCGTCGTCATGAAGCGCCAGACATTCGCAACGGCAGCCGTCCAGGCACGAGCGACACGCTGGAACCGCACCTGTTTTCCGTCCGTCTGTACTAGATTTGGATTGTCCCCGCCGGGCAGCGCCAATCCGTCTTCCGGTGCGTTGTTGTTCCGGTCGGTGGCAACCGTTCTTTTTTGGATAGACGGAGGTGAAGACATGGGAGCCCCAGTTGCCGTAACCAGATTTGAGGTGAAATCCCACGCGTCGCCCGACGAAGTTCGCGCCCCGGCGAAGACGCGGATCGAGGTCGTCCAGCTTGAAGGCTTCACCATCGGGCGCTTCAATTTCGAACCCGGATGGCGGTGGTCGGAGTGCATCAAGCCGGTCGCGAAGACCGACCACTGTCAGGCCTCCCATGTGGGCTATGCAGTATCCGGACGTCTTACCGTTCGAATGAAAGACGGAACCGAGAAGACAATAAGCGCTGGCGATTCGTACACGATCCCGCCAGGACACGAAGCCTGGGTTGAAGGCGACCAGCCCTTCGTTGCGCTTGAGGTGTTGTCGGCCGACACCTACGCCAAGGCTTGATGGTGAAACAGGTGGTCCTACGTTGCATCGTCGACGATGCCGCACGCCGCCCGGATCTTCCCGACCAGGTCGAGCAGCAGCGGCGCGTACCGGGCCACGTCCCGCCTCTTCTCGCTGGGCTTGTGCGGGAAGCTGATATTGAGGCCGTACCACTGATGGTCCGGGCCGCGAAACGCAGCGCCGACTGCGGTCAGGTGCCCCGGCTGGTAGTTGGCAGTGCAGTAGCCCAGTCTCTGTGCCTGGCCGATGCCGCGCGATAGCGCCTTGCTCACGGCCGGCCAGTCGTCACCTGCCTTCCGTTCGATCCGCGCCAGGAATTCGGCGCGTACCGCCGGCGTTTCGCAGGCAAGCCAGGCCATGCCGATCGAGGCCTGTTCCATCGGGATCCTTGTGCCGCGCGCCACGCGCCGCGTACGCGACACGCTGTCGCTACTGCAGCGCACGGAGGCCAGGTAGACCATCGCGGTCTGGTCCGGCACGGCAAGGCCGACATTGACCATTTCCGTTTCGGCAATCGCGCGCATCAGCGGCAAGGCGATCTCCGGCACTTCGACTGCATGGTAGAAGGCGTCCGCCAGGCTGACCACCACGGCGGCCAGGCGGTAAGCGCGTTCGGTGGTGTCATAGCGCAGGAACCCGCTGTCCACCAATGAGCGCGTGAGCCGGCTCACCGTTGGCCGGGGCAGGCCGGTGCGCGCGGCAAGTTCCGCATTGGTCAGGCTCGAAGACCCGATGCGAAACGCGCGCAGCAGCATCAGGCCGCGCTCCAGCGACTGGCTGCCTTCGGTCTGCCGCGTGAAGCAGCCCGTGCTGTGCGTCAGCTCTCGGCTCGACGGCTCGGCCGCGTGGGCGGACGTGCGCGAACTCGTGCGCGGCGGTGAGGCGGATCGGGAAGTGGGCATGGCAGGGAAGCGCGGCGCCGCGACGTACACGTCCTGCGGCACCCGCAGCAATTTCAGAATCCGAAATTGCAGTGTAGCGCAGCCGCGCTGGCCAGCGAATACTGGTTGCATTCTTCACCCCTGGAATGCTTCGCCATGACCTCCGCTTCTGCTGTCATCACGCTGAGCCGCGACGCGCACGTCGCGCAGATCGAGATATCCCGGCCCCCTCACAACTTCGTCGACGTCGACGTCATGCGGCAGCTCGCCGAGATATTGCTTGGGCTCGATGAAGACGACGGCTGCCGCGCCGTGGTGCTGGCCTCCGGCGTCGGCACCTTCTGCGCCGGGGCCGATTTCAGTGGCGCGGGTACTGTGTCGCGCGATCCAGCGGCGTTCTATGCGCAGGCGATGAAGCTCTATCGCAACCGCAAGCCGATCGTCGCGGCGGTGGAGGGGCCGGCAATCGGCGCCGGGATGGGCCTGGCGCTGGTTGCCGATTTCCGCGTGACCTGCCCCGAAGCGCGTTTCAGCGCCAATTTCAACCGGCTCGGTTTTCATCCCGGCTTTGGCATGAGCGTGACGCTGCCGCGGCTGGTGGGCGAACAACAGGCAGCACGCCTGTTCTACACGGGCCGGCGCATCGACGGCGAGGAAGCCGTACGGATCGGCCTGGCCGACGAACTGGTCGCGAAGGAAGTCGTGCGCGCTCATGCCATGGCACTGGCGCATGAGATTGCAGCTTCTGCGCCGCTGGCCGTGGAAAGCACGCGCGAAACCCTGCGGCTGGGCCTGGCGGACCGCATTGACGAGGCCAACCAGCGCGAGCTGTCCATTCAGCGTGCGCAGTTTGCCACCGCGGATTTTCGGGAGGGGGTTGCCGCCATGGCGGAACGCCGCACGCCCGTGTTTCAGCGTAGCTGAGGAGAGAAACGATGCAATCAAGGCAATCCGCTTGCGACGGCCCGCTCGACGGCATCCGCGTGCTGGACCTGACATCGGTCGTACTCGGGCCGCTCGCCACGCAATCGCTGGCCGACCTGGGCGCGGACGTCATCAAGATCGAGGGACCCGAAGGGGACCTGATGCGTGCCAACGGCGTCTCGCGCCATCCGGGCATGAGTTCGATCTATCTGGCGCTGAACCGCAACAAGCGTTCGGTGGTGCTGGACCTGAAGACCGAAGCGGGGGCGGCGGCCCTGCGGCAATTGATCGCCGGCGCCGATGTCTTCATCCACAACATGCGCGTGGCCGCCATCGAGCGACTGGGCTTCGGCTATGACGCCGTGGCCGCCATGAATCCGCGCATCGTCTACTGTGTGGCGACCGGCTTCGGCCAGGACGGCCCGCACCGCGACAAGCCTGCCTTCGACGACATCATCCAGGCCGCGTGCGGTCTCGTATCGCTGGGTGCCGCCGCCGGCAGCCGTCCAGAGTACGTGCCGAGCCTCATCGCCGACAAGACCACGGGCCTTGCGCTGGCCAACGCGGTACTGGCCGCGCTGCTGCACCGTGAGCGCCATGGCGAGGGGCAGGCCGTTGAAGTGCCGATGCTGGAGACCATGGCGAGCTTCGTGATGGCCGAGCATCTTGCCGGGCTGACCTTCGATCCCGCCACGGGAGGGGCCGGCTATGTGCGGCTGCTGGGCGGCGGCAGACGGCCGGCGCGGACCGCCGATGGCTGGATCTGTGCACTGCCTTATACGGACCGGCATTGGAAGGCGTTCTTCCGCGCCGTGGACCGCGAGGACCTGGCCGCGAAGTACAACATTGCCAGCCGTGCCGAGCGCAATACCCACATCCGGGCGCTGTACCAGCATTTCGGCGAGATCACGCCGGATCGCACCACGGCGCAGTGGATGGCGCTGTTCGACGCGCTCGATATCCCCGCCACGCCGATCTATGCGCCCGACGAACTGCCATCGCATCCACATCTGGAAGCGGTCGGATTGTTCCAGCCCACCGTGCATCCCACTGAAGGGCCCTTGCGCGAAATGCGTCCGACGGCCCGGTTTTCGGCCACGCCGCTGGCCCTGCGCCGCCACGCGCCGTTGCTGGGCGAGCACACCGCGGAAGTGCTGCGCGAGGCCGGCCTGGCGCCGTGCGATATCGACGCGATCGCCGGTACCGCGGTCGCGGCCTGACGCCACGAGATTTTTTTTTCAGGAGACCACGCATGCATTTCGAACTCGATGAAGAACACCAGATGCTCAAGGACCTGGTGGCGCGCTTCGTCCGCGAACAGCTGATTCCGCTCGAGCCGGCCGCGCTGGCGCGCGAGGCCGAGGGCGGGCAATTCATGCTGACCCCGCAGGAGCAGGACCGGCTCGACGGGATGTCGCGCGAACTGGGCCTGTGGGGACTGGACGCCCCCGCCGAGATGG
Source organism: Cupriavidus sp. 22TCCZM04-2 (assembly GCF_057798895.1). Classification (NCBI taxonomy): domain Bacteria; kingdom Pseudomonadati; phylum Pseudomonadota; class Betaproteobacteria; order Burkholderiales; family Burkholderiaceae; genus Cupriavidus; species Cupriavidus sp. 22TCCZM04-2. The sequence goes on along the minus strand of NZ_JBYOJS010000010.1, from coordinate 135,599 downwards.
GCGGCGCGGACTTGCCCGTGGTGGCGATGGTCGGCGTCAACGAAGAGCTGGGCAAGACCGTCACGCCATACGACCTGCCGCCCGATTCTCCAAACCTGCGCATGCTGCTGAAGACCGCCGACGCGGCGCAACGCGCGCGCTATCTGGAGCCGTACGCACGGGGCGAGACGATTTCCGCGATTGCCATTTCCGAGCCTGGCGCTGGCGGCGATCCCGCCATGATGACCACGCGTGCCGAGCGCGACGGGGATGACTGGGTGCTCAACGGACGCAAGATCTGGATCAGCCGCGCCGCGCGCGCCGACTGGACCATCGTGATGGCCGTCACCGACAAGACGCGCGGCGCGCGCGGCGGGATCTCCGCCTTCCTCGTTGATCGCGGCACGGCCGGCTTCAAGGTCGAGCGGCGCATCGCGATGATCGGCGGCGCCAGCACCTACGAGTTGGTGCTGGAAGACTGCCGCATTCCCCATTCCCAACTGTTGGGCGTGGAAGGGCAGGGCTTCGCGCCGATGCAGGCGCGGCTGTCCAGCCGCCGCGTGCAGATGGCGGCCTGGTGCATCGGCCGGGCGCAGCGCGCGCTCGACATGCTGTGCGAGTACGCGCCGCAACGCCGTACCTTCGGCGCCGCGCTGGCGGACCGGCAAGCCATCCAGTGGTGGGTTGCGGACGCCGCCACGCGCATCCACGCGTGCCGCCTGATGACCTACGAGGCCGCGGCCCGCATCGACAACGGCGACGAGGCCCGCACCCAGGTCTCGATGATCAAGGTATTCGCCACGGAAATGGCATGGGACGTCATTGACCACGCGATGCAGGCATTCGGCGCCATGGGCATGACCAAGGAAATGCCACTGCAGCAGATGGCCAACGAAACCCGGCTGATGCGCATCTACGAAGGCCCGTCCGAAGTGCACCGCTGGGTGATCGCCCGCGATCTGCTGGGGCTCAAGCGCTAGCGTGCGCCGGGCCGGGCATTCACTGAAGTACCGATACCGGCGCGAGATGCCGCCGGACGCATGACAGGAGACCACATGACCACCACTTTCAGCGCTTCGCGGCGACGTTTCACCTTGATGGCAGGCGTGGCGTGCGCGGCCGGCCTGCCGCCCGCATGGGCGCAAGGCTTCCCCAACCGGCCGATCCGTTTCATCGTGCCGTTTCCGTCGGGCAGTGGCACTGACATGACCGCGCGCGTCTTTGCCAAGAAGATCGGCGACCTGACAGGGCAGGGCGTGGTGGTCGAGAACAAGCCCGGTGGCAACGGCTTCATCGGCGTGCAGACGCTGCTTGGTGCGCCGGCCGATGGCTACACGGTATTCATTGGCAGCAATTCCACGCTCTCCACCAACGCCGCAACCTTCCGCAAGCTGCCCTACGACCCGCTGACCGATTTCAGGCCGATCACGCTGCTGTCGCGCGGACCGTGCCTGATCATCGTGCCGCAGAACTCACCGTATCGAACCCTCGGCGAGTTGGTGGAGGACGCGCGCAAGCGCCCCGGAGCACTCAACTACGGCACTGGCTCCGTCTCGTACACCTTGTACAGCGAGTGGCTGAACGAGCAGAGCCGCATGAAGACGACCGGCGTGCCCTACAAGGGCGCGGGCGATGCCATCAACGGCGTGCTGGCCGCCAATGTCGATTTCGCGGTGGTGGACGCCAGCGGCGCCATCGAGCTGGTGAAGTCGGGCAAACTGCGCGCACTGGCCTACACGGCCCCCCAGCGCTCGCCGTTGTTGCCCAACGTGCCGAGCGCAAGCGAGGCGGGCGTGCCGGACTTCCTGGCCTACAACTGGGTGGCGGCGGCGGTGTCCGCCAGGACGCCCGAGCCGGTCGCGCAACGCCTGGGCGAGCTGTTCAACCAGGCTGCGGCGTCCGCCGAGGTCAGGGACTACTACCAGCGCCAGTCCACAACGCTGATTGTTTCCACGCCTGCGGAACTGCACAGCTATCAGAAGGAAGAAATCGCCAGGTGGAAGCGGCTGGCTGCGATTGCAAAGATCGAGTTGCAGTAGAGCGCAGAAAAAAGCCCGGCTGCCTGATCGGCAGCCGGGCTCCGGCGCGTGTCCTGCGGGAACAGGACGGCTTACTTGCCCGCCATCACCTGGCCGGGTGCCAGGGCAGGGGCGCTGTCCGCGACGGGTTCATCCTCGTCGGACGGCACGGGCGCGCCGATGGCGCCTTCGCTTTTGGCGACGACAGCCGTGGCAATGGCATTGCCAAGCACATTGGTCACAGTGCGACCCATGTCCAGTACGTGGTCGATGCCGAGCACCAGCAGGATGCCGGCTTCCGGTAACCCGAACATCGGCAGCACGGCAGCCACCACCACCAGCGAGGCGCGCGGCACGCCGGCGATGCCCTTGCTGGTGACCAGCAGCACCAGCAGCATGGTGATCTGCTGGGTCAGCGACAGCTGGATGCCATACACCTGGGCCACGAACAGCGCGGCGAACGAGGTGTACATGATCGAGCCGTCCAGGTTGAACGAGTAGCCCAGCGGCAGCACGAAGTTGGTGATGCGCTCCTTGACGCCGAAGTGGGTCAGCTGGTCGATCACCTTCGGGTAGGCCGATTCGCTGCTGGCCGTGGCGAAGCCGATCATCAGCGGCGTACGCATGCCCTTGAGCAGGCGGAACACGTCGCGGCCCAGGAAGAAGTAGCCGCCGCCGATCAGCGCCACCCACAGCAGCGCCAGCGCCAGGTACATGCTGCCCAGCAGCTTGGCGTAGACCGCCAGCACGCCCAGGCCCTGCGCGGTAATGACGGCCGAGATGGCACCGAACACGCCCACCGGCGCGAACGCCATGACGTAGTTGGTCACCTTCAGCATGACGTGGCCCAGGCCTTCGATGCCTTGCAGCACCGGCTTGCCCACGCCGTCCTTGACCGTGCCCAGCGCAAAGCCGAAGAACAGCGAGAACACGACGATCTGCAGGATCTCGTTGGTGGCCATGGCTTCGACGAAGCTCTTCGGGAACATGTGCGCGACGAAGTCACGCAGGTTCAGCGAACCGGTCTTGAGCGTCGAGGCGGCGTCGGCGGCCGGCAGCGGCAGGTTCATGCCGTGGCCAGGGGTCAGCAGGTTGGCCATCAGCAGGCCGAGCAGCAGCGAGGTGATGGACGCGCCGATAAACCACGCCATCGCCTTCATGCCGATGCGGCCGACGGCGCGGCCGTCGCCCATGCTGGCGATGCCGGCCACCAGCGTGGCGAACACCAGCGGGCCGATGATCATCTTGATCATCCGCAGGAACACGTCGGTGAGGATGGACAGGTGGTCCGCAATCGATTTGGCGGTGGCGGCGTCCGGCGACAGATTGTGCGCGGCGGTGCCGACCAGCACGCCAAGCAGCATCGCAATGAAGATCAGGGTGGGCAGTCGGTTCAGTTTCATCGTGGGTCAGGCCGTGCGCCCGGTGCCTCGCCCGCGGACGGGAAAGGAGCCGGACGGCTGTATTGCGGGATCGGCAAGGCCGGAACGCTGTGCCGCCGGCAAGGGCGGTGCGTCGCGCCGGCGCAGGCCGGGGACGTCAGCGGGGCAACAGGCGCCGCAATCGCGCCGGGGCGGCGCGGACTGGTTGATGGTCGGGTTCCGTCATATGTCTCCTCCTTGGTGTTGGCATTTGTCGGCGCGTCGCTGGGACGGCCTGACTGCCTGTTGGCCCTGTCGGTGGCGCCATACATTGCACAAGGCGTGCCAGGGCCGCATGCCCTCGAAGGCAGGCTAAGCCACTGAAAATAAAGGAGAAAAAATGTGATGCCGGCGCCCGTGTTCGGCTATCCGGATACCGGGAGCGGCAGTCGTTCGGATTACCGAATGACTGCGTTGGCCTTCGAAGAGCTGAAAGCCCGTGTTATGGGCCTTGGGTCACTTTCCGCGCGATAACGTTCTCGCAGTCAGCGAGATAGGCATCGAGCGGCACGGGGCGCCCTATGGCATAGCCCTGCGCGTAGTCCACGCCGATCGCGCGCAGCACGTTCAGCGTGCGCTCGTCTTCCACCCATTCGGCCACGGTCCGCACGCCGAGCCGGTGGCCGATATCGTTGATCGAGCTGACGATCTCGCGGTCGACCATATTGTCGGCCAGGTTGCGGATAAAGCTGCCGTCGATCTTGAGATAGTCCACCGGGAACTGCTTGAGATACGAAAACGACGACAGGCCGGAGCCGAAATCATCCAGCGCCACCGTGCAGCCGGCGCGCCGCATTTCGGTCACCACACGGTTGGCGGCGGCCATGTTGTTGATCAGCGCGGTTTCCGTGATCTCCATCCGGATCCGGCTGGCGGGCAGGGCTGACTGCTCCAGCTCGGTATGCAGGAACGGCAGCAGGAAAGGCTCGTCCAGCGAATTGGCCGACAGGTTGACCGACACCGACAGGCCCGGCACCGCGCACAGGCGCGCCCCGTATTCGCGCAGCACGTTGCGGATGACCCAGCGGTCGACGTGTCCCATCAGGTCATAGCGCTCGGCGGCCGGGATGAAGGCGCCGGGCATGATCATCTCGCCATCCTCGTCGACCATGCGGACCAGGATCTCGATATGGCGTTCCTCGCGGCCGTCGGCGGGCTGTTGCTGCAGCGCGCGGATTTCCTGCGCGAACAGCCGGAAGCGGTTGCCCTCCAGCGCCGAGTGGATGCCCGCGGCCACCTCCAGCTCGCGATGGTGGCGCCGCGCGTCGCTTTCGTCGCGGCGATAGACCGACAGGCGGCTGCGCCCGGCCGCCTTGGCGGCGTAGCAGGCCACGTCGGCGCGGCTCATCAGCTCGCCCACCGGCGGCACGTCCTGGTCGATGGCGGCAATGCCGATGCTGGCGCCCACGTCGTACACGCGGCCGTCCCACGGGAAGCGCCGGCTGCGGATGGCGTCGATCACGCCCTGGGCGATGGCCTCGGCCTGGTCGACCGTGCAGTCCTTGAGCAGCAGCCCGAACTCGTCGCCGCCGAGCCGCGCCAGCAGGTCGTCGGCGCGCACATGGTTGCGGATCAGGTAGCCCAGTTCGCGCAGCAGGATGTCGCCGGCGCCGTGGCCGGCCGTGTCATTGACGATCTTGAAGCGGTCCAGGTCGATAAAGCACAGCGCGCCGTGATGGCCCTGCGTGCGCGCGGCGTCGCAGGCCTCGCGCAGCCGCTTTTCGAACCAGGTGCGGTTGGGCAGGCCGGTGAGCGCGTCGTGCATGGCCGAATGGGCCAGCTCGCGCTGCATCGCCCGCGCCGTGGTGATGTCCTGGAACACCAGCACCGCGCCGAGCACGTTGCCCGAGGCGGTGAGCACCGGGGCGGCGGAGTCCTGCACGTCGTGGCGCTCGCCGGTCAGGCTCTGCAGCACCGCGCCCTCCTGCAGGTAGGCGGGCGTGAGCGTCTGCAGGCAGGCTTCGACGGGGCTGGGAATGGGCAGCCCGGTGATTTCATCGACGATGCGGAACACGCGCTCCAGCGGCAGGCCGCTGGCGCTGGCCATGGTCCAGCCCGTGAGCTGTTCGGCGATCGGGTTCATGAAGGTCACGCGGACCGCGGCGTCGGTGCAGATCACCGCGTCGCCGATCGACTGCAGCGTGATGTGCAGGCGCTCCTTTTCCTCGAACAGCGCCTCGGTCAGGCGGCGCTGCTCGGTGATATCCCAGTTGGTGCCCACTAGCGCCAGCGCGGTGCCGTCGTCACGGCGCGTGACATTGGCCATGGCGCGCACGTGGCGCACGTCGCCATCGGGCCGCACCACGCGGTATTCGGTGTCGAACGGCGTTTCGCCGCGGATGGCCTTGCGCATCTCGCCGTTCACGCGCGCCACGTCCTCGGGGTGGAGCATGGCAATCCATTGAGCGATCACCGGCGCGCCGCGCGCCGCTTCGGTGCCGTGCAGCGCGTGCATGCGCGCATCCCAGGTGATGCCGGAGCTGGTGAAATCCCATTCCCAGATGCCCACGCCGCCGGCTTCGACCGCGAGCTGGGTGCGGCGCGAGAGCTGTTCGAACTGCTCCTGCGCAAGCTTGCGCGTGTGGATATCCTCGATCTGCGCGATGAAATGCAGCGGGCTGCGGCTTTGCTGGTCGCGCACCAGCGACACCGCCAGCAGGGCCCAGCGGTAAACGCCGTCCTGGTGGAGGAAGCGCTTTTCCATGCGGTACGACTCGATCTCTCCGGCCAGCAGCCGTTGCACCTGGCGCAGGTCGGCATCGAGGTCGTCGGGATGCGTGATGTCCTGGAAGCGCTGCTGCTGCAGCGCCGCGGGGCTGTAGCCGAGCAGGTCCGTCAGCGCGCGGTTGACGGTCTGCCAGCGGCCGTCCAGCCCGGTCAGCGCCATGCCGATGGCCGAGTGTTCCATGGCCAGGCGGAAGCGCTGGTCGCTGCTGTGCAGGCTGGCGCGGCCGTGGCGGTTCTGCTCGGCCAGGTAGGCGATGCAGACCGGGAACACCATGATCAGCGCCGCCGACAGCGGCACCGACTGCTGCACCTGCGCCGCCACCGCGGCCAGTTCCATGGTCAGCGTGGCCAGCAGCGTCAGCAGCGCCGTGCCGAACGGGTTGGCGAACATGGCCGCGAGCACCAGCGGCAGCGACATGGCGACGAACGGGTCATGGCCCTGCCAGAGCGCGAAGGCGCCGATGGCCAGGCACAGCGCCAGCAGCCCCGCCTGCGGCAGCAGCATCTTGCGCGCGAACGTCGCGCGCTCGCGCGCCGCGTTGATGGTCAGTGCCAGCGGCAGCAGCACCACCATGCCAAGCGCACCTGCCTGCCACCAGAGCCACCAGATGCTGGCAAAGCGGTTGCCGGCCAGCCAGGTCAGGGCCGCAGCGCCGGCCGTGGCGCCCAGCGCCGGGCCCAGCACGCAGGCCACGCCGAGCGTGAGCGCGAAATTGCCGAGCGGGCCCAGGCGCTCCGCGCCGGCATGCGCGCAGACAAAGCGCAGCAGCCGTGCGGACCAGGCGACTTCGAACAGGTTCGCGCCGGCCAGCAGCACGGCGGTGTCGGCGCCGTCCAGGAACAGGAAGTTGGCTGCCAGGTTGGCGCCGGCCATGCTCGCAAGGAGCCACGGTGCCTCGGCGCGCGGGCGCAGCCGCAGCAGGCCCAGGCAGAAGGCATTGGGCAGCCACAGCGTGGCCACGCTGCCAGGCAGGCGCGCCAGCCAGATGCCCAGCGCGGCAAGGGCGAAGTAGCCCATGCCGCAGATCAGCATGGGCAGCCAGCGGCGCAGCGGGGCGCCAATGGAAGGAGCGGCCGTATCGACCGTGTCGGACGTCATGGACGGTTCTGGCAGGCAGGAATTCGGGTTCAACGTCGCCAGGGCGGACCGTGCCCCAGCGTAGCGCCACTCTATCGGTTCGGGTACGCCGGCAGGCGGGAGACAGCAGGCAGGTCCCGCCCCTGTTGCCACTGGTGCTGGCGGGTTTTTTTTGGTATGGCGCTGCGGTCGCGCGGCCCCCCGGCAAGTGTGTCTTTCCCCACAGACACGGCGATGCCACCCCCGCAATCTGAAACGCCGGCGCCGCATGGGCGGCGCGATCTCCGCAGGGAGGAAGCAGCATGGCGCGTTATCTGCGTGTGGCGGCCTGGTCGCTGGCCGGTGCGGCCGTGACCGCTGCCGCGGTGGTCTATGGCGCCATGCTGATCGGCGACCAGAAGGCCGGGCGCACCATCGACCTCAAGGTCGCGCCGGTCGCGTATCGCGACGATGCCGCCAGCATTACGCTTGGCAAGTACCTGTTCGAATCGCGCGGCTGCATGGAATGCCATGGCGCCGCCGGGGGCGGGCGCCAGGTATTCGATGACCCGGCCGGCCTGCAGGTGCGCGCGCCGGACCTGACGCGCGGCAATGCCGAGATCGCCCGCTACCAGCCCATCGACTGGGTCCGCAGCATCCGCCACGGCGTCGGGCCATCGGGCCGGCCGCTGCTAGTCATGCCCAGCGAAGACTACAACCGGCTCAGCGACGATGACCTGGCCGCGCTGGTGGCGTACCTGCGCAGCCTGCCGCCGGGGCTTGGCGCGCCCGCCGACATCCGCATGCCGTGGTTCGTGCGCGCCATGTATGGCGCGGGCCTGATCCGCGACGCGGCTTCGAAGATCGACCACAAGCTGCCGCCGTCGCCGGCCATCGTGCCGTCGGTGACGGCGCAGTATGGCGGATACGTGGCCAATGCCTGCCAGGGTTGCCACCGGGCGGACCTGCGCGGCGGCAAGATCCCCGGTGCCCCGCCGGACTGGCCGCCCGCGGCGGACCTGCGCCCCGTTTCCGGTGGCGCCATGGCGCGCTACGACAAGGCCGCCGCCTTTATCGCCATGATGCGCAGCGGCAAGCGCCCCGACGGATCGGCCATCAGCAGCGTGATGCCGTTCGACTCCTTCGGCCGCATGAACGACACCGACCTGACCGCGCTCTACCTGTACCTGGCCAGCCTGCGCAGCTGAGCCGTCAGCCTGGCCGTCGCGCCAGGCGCCGGCCGGCCGCGATGCCGGGCAGTTCGACCCAGCGGTGCAGCAGCATGGCGAGCAACAGGGCCAGCGCGGCATCGATGGCGAATCGCGTCAGTTGCAGGACGTACTGGTCCGGCGCCAGTTCGGGCATCAGCCGCTTGACGCCTTCGATCACGGTCGGGTGGACCAGGTAGAGGGCGTACGACAACTCGCCCAGCCATACCAGCGCGCGCGGCACGCGCAAAAGGCCGGTGTGCTCGGCCGCGACCGCGCCCGCCAGCAACGCGGCGGCGGGCAGGCCGCGCCCCGCCAGGCTGAAATCGGGACCGGCCAGCGGCAGCGATGCCAGGAACCAGCCGGTGCCGAGGGCCAGCATCGCCCACGCCGCGCCGGGCGTCAGCACGTGGCGCCAGCGCGCATAGGCCCACGCCAGCAGGCAGCCGAGCAGGAACTCCAGCACCAGCGGATTGCTCGCCATCGCCATCCACGGCGAAGCGAACGGATAGCCCTGCGCGGGGTCCACGACCGGCGCGCCAAAGCGCCACCACGGCAGCACCAGCGTGAACACGGTGAACAGCGCCAGCACCACCCACAGCGCGCGCCGGCCCGCGAGCCACAGCCCGAGCGCAAAGGCGCCGTAGAACGCCATCTCGTAGTTGAGCGACCAGCCCACGTACAACGCGGGATAACCGTAGTAGGGCGCGTGGTCCGTGCTGGTCGGCACGAAGGCGAGCGACGCCGCGAACACCGCTGGCGTGACCGGGTTCAGCAGCAGCGCGTGGATCGCCGACATGGTCCAGTACGGCGGTGCCAGCCGGCAGCAGCGCCGGATCATGAAGCTCAGCGGCGTTTCGGGCCGCGGCCTTGCCAGCACCGCAACCCACGCGATGATGAAGCCGCTGATGACAAAAAACACATCCACGCCGACATGGCCGCGCTTGATCACGTTGGCGGTAATCCACGCGAGCACGGGCGTCTGCGCCGTGCCCAGTGCCAGGCCGGAGTGGTACAGCACGACATACGCGGCCGCCAGCCCGCGCAGGGCCTGGATGCTGTCGAGTGTCGCGATGGCGCGTTCGCGGGATTCTGGAATAGTCGGTGTCACTGTTGCGGCGGTGGCCGTGAATGTGTGCTGGTCTTCTGACTGACTGCGCCAGCTTGCACAAAGTTCGTGCACAAAATCCCACATCACGCCGGCGCGGCACACCCCGTCGGCAAGGTGACTGGAATTGCACTATGCTCATTTGTCCGCGGCGGCCGGTCAATGGCGGTGGCTTGCGGCGTGTGAACAAGAATGACGGGCAACGTACCCAAGGAGTGTCCCCGCATGACCACCCTCAACATCAACGGCAAGGCGCAGGAAGTCGACGTGGATCCGTCCACGCCGCTGCTGTGGGCCTTGCGCGACAACCTCGACCTGACCGGGACCAAGTTCGGCTGCGGCATGGCCGCATGCGGCGCCTGCACGGTCCATATCAATGGCACGGCCACGCGCAGCTGCGTGACGCCGATTTCGGCGGCGGCCGGTGCGCGCATCACCACCATCGAGGGCGTGAAGGCCGACAAGGTCGGACGCGCGGTGCTCGACGCGTGGATCAAGCATGACGTGGCCCAGTGCGGCTATTGCCAGAACGGGCAGGTGATGAGCGCGGTGGGGCTGCTGCGCACCAAGCCCCGGCCCACCGATGCCGACATCGACCAGGCCATGGCCGGCAACCTGTGCCGCTGCGGCACTTACCAGCGCATCCGGGCCGCGATCAAGGATGCGGCCCGCGCGCTGGCCTGAGCGGAGCGACTGACATGCGTATTCGTGGACTCGAAGCCCTGGCCGGCGCAAAGGCGCGGGGTGGCAATACCGACAGCATTGGCGATACCGGCGTGGCGACGCTGGACCGCCGCAGCTTCCTCAAGCTGACCGGCCTCGCCGGCGGCGGCCTGGCGCTGGGCATGGTGCCCGTGGCGCAGGCGCAGGAAGAGGGCGCATCGAAGGGCCAGCCCTCGGCGCCGCAGGCGTTCCTGGTGATCGCGCCGGACAACACGGTGACGATCGCGGTGAACCGGCTGGAATTCGGCCAGGGCGTGCACACCGCGCTCCCCATGGCGCTGGCCGAGGAACTGGACGTGGACTGGCGCAATGTGCGCGCCGCGCTGGCCCCCGCCGGCGACCCGTACAAGGACCCCGGCTTCGGCATGCAGATGACCGGCGGCTCCACCGCCATCAATCATTCGTTCCAGCAGTACCGCGAACTCGGTGCGCGCGCCCGCGCCATGCTGGTCGCCGCGGCGGCGCAGCAATGGCAGGTCGATCCCGCCAGCTGCAAGGTCGATCAGGGCGTGGTGAGCTCGGGCAGCCGGCGTGCCACGTTTGGCGAACTGGCGCCCGTGGCCATGAAGCTGCCGGTGCCGCAGCAGGTGCGCCTGAAGGACCCGTCGCAGTTCCGGCTGGTGGGCAAGCCCACGCCGCGGCTCGATGCGCGCGGCAAGCTGGAAGGCCAGCCCGTGTTCGGTATCGATACCGACGTGAAGGACATGATGGTGGCCGTGGTGGCCCGCCCGCCGCGCTTTGGCGGCAAGGTCAAGTCGTTCAATGCCGACAAGGCCCGCGCGATCAAGGGCGTGGGCGACGTGATGCTGGTGCCCGTGGATCGCGGCGGCACCGGCGTGGCCGTGGTGGCCGATGGCTACTGGCCCGCGAAGCAGGCGCGCGACGCGCTGCAGATCGAGTGGGAGGACACCGGCTCCAAGGTGTCGTCGCAGGCGCTGTTCGACGAGTACGCGAAGCTCGCCATGCAGCCCGGCACCGTGGCGCGCGCGGGCGAGGGCGATATCGCCGCGGCCGTGAACGGCGCCCCGCGCAAGATCGACGCCGAATACCGGTTCCCCTACCTGGCCCATGCGCCGATGGAGCCGCTGAACTGCACGCTGCAGCCCGAGGTGGTTGGCAGCAAGGTGCGGTCCGTCAAGGTGTGGGTCGGGTCGCAGTTCCAGACCGTCGACCAGGCTGCCGTGGCGCGCGTGTTCGAACTGGGTCCCGACAAGGTCGCGCTCAACACCATGATGGCGGGCGGCGGCTTTGGCCGCCGCGCGGTGCCCACGTCGGACTACCTGGTCGAAGCCGCCAATGTGGTGCGTGCCTGGGTCGCCAACGGCCACACCGAACCGGTCAAGGTGATCTGGAGCCGCGAGGACGATATCCGTGGCGGCTACTACCGCCCGCTGCATGTGCACCGCGCCCGCATCGGCCTGGATGCGCAGGGCAAGGTGGTGGGCTGGCAGCACACCATCGTCGGCCAGTCGATCCTGAAGGGCACGCCGTTCGAGCCGTTCATGGTCAAGAACGGCGTGGACGCGACCATGACCGAGGGCCTGCTGGAGAACGACTACAACCTGCCGTTGCAGCTCGCGGTGCATCATCCGCAGGTCGACGTGCCGGTGCTGTGGTGGCGCTCGGTCGGCAACACGCACACCGCCTACGTCAAGGAAACGCTGGTCGACGAAATGGCCGCGGCGGCGAAGCAAGACCCGGTGGCCTACCGGCTGGCGCGGCTCGACGAGAGCAGGCACGCGCGCCATCGCGCCGCGCTGCAGCTCGCGGTGGAGAAGTCCGGCTACGGCAAGCGCAAGCTGCCCAAGGGGCATGCCTGGGGCGTGGCGGTGCATGAGTCGTTCAACTCGGTGGTGGCCCATGTGGCCGAGGTCTCGCTGGTCAAGGGCCAGCCGCGCGTGCACCGCGTGACCGCCGGCGTGCATGCCAACCGCGTGGTAAACCCGCTGTCGGCCGAGGCGCAGATCCAGGGCGCCTGCATCTTCGGGCTGGCGATGACGCGGCCCGGGTTTGCCATCGAGATGGAGAACGGCGTGGTGAAGAACGGCAACTTCCCCGACTACCCGCCACCGCGCATCACCGACGCGCCCGTGGTCGACGTGTTCTTCGTGCCGTCGCAGGATCCGCCCACGGGCCTTGGCGAACCGGGTGTGCCGCCGATTGCCCCGGCCGTCGCCAACGCGCTGTTCGTGCTGACGGGCAAGCGGCAGCGCCAGTTGCCGTTCGTGCTGGCCTGAGCGGCCACGCGGCGCCGGAGGCGCACGCCGCCTCCGGCGCTATCATGGCGGCATGACGACGACCGCCACCCTCCATTACCTTTACGATCCCCTGTGCGGCTGGTGCTATGCCGCCGCGCCGCTGGTGCAGGCCGCCCAGGCCGTGCCCGGCCTGGCGCTGGCGCTGCATGCCGGCGGCATGATGGCCGGCGCGCAACGCCAGCCGGTGACGCCCGCGCTGCGCAACTATGTGATGCCGCATGACCGGCGCATCCACGCGCTCACGGGCCAGCCGTTCGGCGACGCCTATTTCAACGGCCTGCTGTGCGACGCGCAGGCCGTGTTCGATTCCGAGCCGCCCACCACCGCCATCCTGGCTGCCGAGGCGCTCTCGGCCGGCCTGCCGCGGAGCCTGGCGCCCGCCATGCTCAAGCGCATCCAGCACGCGCACTACGTGGAAGGGCGGCAGATCGCCCGGCCCGAGGTGCTGGCCGCGCTGGCAGTGGAAGTCGGCATGGCGCCTCAGGCATTCGACGCGGCCTATGGCGCGGCGGCGGGCGCACTGGTCGCCCGTCATATCGACGCCAGCCGGCGCATGCTGGGCGCGCTTGGCGGCCGGGGCTTCCCGACTTTTGCGCTCCAGACGGACGATGGCTTCCACGTGCTCGACTTCGGTCCCTACCTCGGCAGGCCGGCCGAATGGCAGGCAGCGATCGCGCAGCAGGCCAGCCTCGACGATGGCGGCGGCGCATCACCCGTCTGCGGGCCAGACGGGTGCGTGTTGTAATCCACGCAGCCCGTGCGCGGTCCTATTGCCTTTGCCGCCCGGTCCGCGTAGAACGTGAAAAAAAGCGAGGGCGGCGGCGCCCTCCGGACGATCGAGGTGTGTCGATGGAGACCCAGGAAAGCGCGCTGACCATGGCGCTGATGACCGAACCCGCGCGCGTGAAGATCTGCCGGGCGCTGCTGCAGGCCGGTGAGGAAGGGCTGCCCGCGGCCGACCTCGCGCAACTGGCCGGGCTGCCCATCAAGCGCGCCGGCCACCTGTTCGAGGAAATGCTGCAGGCCAACGTGGTCACGCTGGCCATCCGCGACCGCCGCGTCTGCTACGTCCTCAAGGCGCGGCTGGCCGTGACCGAAGCGCTCGGCTATATCGACGCCAGCGGGCTGGCCGACTGAACGCTTCGCAACGGTACGGCTCGCACGGCGCCGACCGCGATCCGGGGCAAGGCCTATTTGACGACTTCCTTCAGCGCGCGGTCTCGCGTGGCCTGCATGTCCTGCAACAGGCGGTAGGCGGCGTAGTACTTGTAGATGTTCCGCACATAAGTCGTGGTTTCAATGCCGATCTTCTCGGCCACGACGATCTCCACATTGTTGAACCACTTGTCCGGGTCCAGGCCCCGCGCCGCGGCCTCCTTGCGCATCTTGGCGATATTGCCGGGCCCGGCGTTGTAGCTGGCGAAGGCAAAGAGCGGACGGTTCGCTTCGGAGAAATGCGCATCGGGGAAATACCGGGTCATCAGCTTGTCGAGGTACTTGGTGCCCGCGTGGATGTTGGACTCGGTCTGCCTGATATCGCCCACGTTGAGTTCCTTGCCGGTGGCGGGCATGACCTGCATGACGCCGATCGCGCCCACATGGCTGCGGGCCTTCTGGTTCAGCTGCGACTCCTGGAAGCCCTGCGCGGCCAGCATCAGCGGGTCGAAGCTATAGTCCTTGCCGTACTTCTCGAAGAAGGCGACGGTCTGCTCGAAGCGCTTGTATTCCTCGTCATTGGTGTTATTGCGGATTTGCTTGATGCTCTTCATCATCTGCTTGAGCCGGTATTCCGCGACACCTTGCTTCTTCACATAGTTGAGATAGAACTCATCGACCGCCGCGCGCAACTGCGGGCTGTTCTTGCGGTAGGCCCAGCCGACATAGCCTTCGGCCCGGACCACGAGGTCATCGCGTACCTTGATATTGGGCAGGATCTGCGCCCACATTGCCGCTTTCCAGTCATCCACCACGAGGATCTGCAACAGGCCGGCATTGGCCATCTCCATGGCATCTTCGTCTTCGAGCGCGTCAGGCAGCATCACCAGACGGATCGCGGGCTTGCCGCTCTTGCGCAGGCTGTCATTCAGGACCGTGAGGCTATCGAAGTAGCTGCTGGCGCGTCGCACATGCACGGTCTTGCCGGACAAATCGGCCACGCTGGACAGCAGCGGCGCCTTGGGCCCGGTGACGACCAGTTCGCGCACCGGCTTGCGGTCACGTGGCGCGGAGAAGTCGACCAGCTTGAGCCGCGCATCGGTCACGGTCAAATTGCCGGCGGCAATGTCGCCCAGCCCGGCGGCCAGGTCGGGCAGCAGGCGGTCACGGGTCGTGGGGATGATGATGACCGTCAGCGGGCGCTTGCCGAGCCGGCTCGCGTAGGTCTTGTTCAGATAGCGCTCGAAGTCCCGCACCAGTCCGGCAGTCAGGCCGGCTTCGTGGCCCTTGTCGCTGAAGTACAGCGTGCGGCTGTAGGGCACCAGCACGCGGATGAGGTGGCGATCGACCATCGCATCGAAGTCGCCCGTCCAGGGTTTGTTGGCGAGATTGAGGCGGCGGGCGGAGGCGTCATCCGTTGCGGCGGCGGGCGCCACCGCTGCCGGCGCGGAGGCCGGCGGAGATTTTTGCTGCGCGGCGGCAAGCGGGCCGAAGCAGCAGGCCGCCCCGACCAGGCCTTGCAAGAGAAGGCCAGCCAACGATGGAAGCAAGCGGGAAGCGGGCATGTTCGGCAGCGCCGCCGCTGCGCGAATGCCTGCGGTGCGCGCTACTAGAGTCTAGGCCGGAAACGGATGGGTACAAGCCGAACCGGCGGGCGACGGCAGCGTTGGCAGTGGCTTGCCAGTCCACAGCCAACGCTGGTGGCTGCAGATCGCTACTGCTTCGGCGCGGTGAGTTCCTGGCGCGCGGCGGCATCCGCGGCCTGGTTCTCTGCCTTGCGTTCCTGCTTGGCGGCGTTGACGTCCTGCTTGTACTCGCCCTTGGCAGTCTTCTTGGTGGCCTTGTAGTCATCGGCCGCCTTCTTGCGCGCCTCGCGGCGCTCCACCAGCGGGTCCTTAGGTGGTTCGATTTGCGTCATGCCAGGCGGCACGCCTTGCGCACCGGCGGGGGCGGTCGGGGCGGACGGGGCTGTCGGGGCTGTCGGGGCGGGAGTCTGGGCAAGAGCGGCGGCACAACTCAGACCGGTCAGGACCGCGGCGAGTGCGCCGGCCAGATGGGTCGGACGGACGGGCTTTTTCAGATCCATTTGGAACCTCATCAGGTTGTTGTCGGATGCGGCCGGCAGGCTGTTGCACGGGAGCAGGTAGCGCCACCCGTGATCCAGCGGGGCGTCAGCCGCAAGCTTCACTCTAGCGAGCGCGCCGGGTTGGGGATGTCGGGGTTGGGCCGAATGGTTGGGGGGAGGATGTCTGACAGCGGTGTCGTGCCTGGCGGGCGCGGCAGTTCGCGGCTTGGCCGACGGGTCACTTGCGGGCGGCAAAAGTCAGCAAAAGGCGCTTTCGCCGGGTGGGGCGAAGGCGGGTACAGGGCGCTCGTGTCGGCATAGGGCATAGCGCGCGGCGCTGGCCTGGGTGCTCATGTGGATGAGGCCGCCTTCGTGGTTTCCCCAGTTTCCCCGAAATGTCAAGTGGATGCCCCGGATTGTCAAAATGCTTCGCCTTGTTCCTGGATACTAAAAGGCCCACGGTATCGACCTCTGACAAGATCGCAAGGAGATCAGCATGGAGCTTAAGGACAAGGTAGCAATCATTACGGGCGGCGGGCAGGGCGGGGGCGAAGGCATAGCCCGCGTGCTGGCGCGTGAGGGCGCCAGGATTGCCGTGGTAGACCTGAACCTTGACGCCGCCAGACGCGTCGCTTCCAGCATTGATCCGGACGGCAAGCGTGCAATCGCCATCCGCGCCGACATCAGCAAGAAGGCAGACACGGAGGCCATGGCCCGCCAGACGCTGGAGGCGTTTGCCGCCATCGACATCCTGGTCAACAACGCCGGCGTCGGCGGCGCCTCCGCATTGGTGTGCGACGTCACGGAAGAAAACTGGGACCGCGTGATGGGGGTGAACGCCAAGGGCATCCTGTTCTGCTGCCAGGCGGTCATCCCTGCCATGAAGGCGCAGGGCAAGGGCAAGATCGTCAATATCGACTCGATCGCCGGCATTCGCATGGCTTACTTCAGCAGTGTGGATTACACCGCGTCAAAGCATGCGGTCACGGGACTGACGCAACACCTCGCATGGGAGCTGGCGGACCAGCGCATCAATGTCAATGCCGTGTGCCCCGGCGGCATCCTGACGCCCGCCATTGAAGCCTATGCAAGTCCGGAAAAGCGCGATGCGCTGATCAGGCGGACGGTGCCGCTGGGCAGGTTCTGCAAGCCCGAGGAGATCGGCGAAGCGGTATCGTTCCTTGCCAGCGACCGTGCCGACATGATCACGGGCCAGATGCTGGCCGTGGATGGCGGCACCCTTACCGGATATGGCGAGGATCTGCGCGCGGTGCTGCGCCAGCGGCTGCAGGAAGAGCAGGGCCATTGATTTCTTCGTGACTGGCAACCCGCCTTGCTGGCCCACGCCGAAGCGGGCCAGCAAGGCGAGGCTGCCGCCGGCAGCGCAGAGTGAGTTCAATAATGGATGCTGCCGGGTGTTCCGCCGCCGACCGCGATGGCTTCGCCATTGATTGCCACGCTCAGCGGTGAAGCGAGGAAGGTGACCACGCAGGCGACCTCGCTGGCATCGATCATGCGGCCGAGGCTGCTCTTGGTCGCCGCCCACGCCTCGGTTGCCGCATCGGTCTTCTCGGTGCGCGTGGGTCCGGGATGGACCGCCGTGACATTGATGCCCTTCGGGCCAAGTTCATCCGCGAGGTTCTTGGTGATTGCGGCCACGCCGACGTTGCGAAGCGTGGCGATGGGCCGGCCTGTATGGTAGATCGCCAGGCCGCCGATATTGATGATTCGTCCCCAGCCATTTGCGGCCAGATGCGGCGCCAGCGCCCGTGCGGTGCGAAGATAGCCGATGACCTTGATGTCGATATCTTCGAGTGCTTGCGCATCGACGATCTGGTCCAGCTGCGTGGCCGGCGAGATGCCACCTGGCAGGGCTGCGGCATTGACCAGGATATCGATGCCCCCCAGGGCTTCGATCGCCTGCTCCACCATGGCGTCGACGGAAGCCTTGTCGGCGGTATCGACCGTCAGCGGCACAATGCGGCGGCCGGTCAGCGCCGCAAGCTCGGCGGCTGTTGCATCCAGCGCCTCTTTCCCGCGCGCAGCGAGCACGACATCAACGCCTTCCTGCGCGAGCTGCAGGGCAATCGTCTTGCCAATGCCGCGGCTGCCACCTGTCACGATCGCGCGCTTGCCTTCCAGCCTCAAGTCCATGATTCCTCCGATTTCTGCAATGTTCCAGCAACGGGTTCGGGGCGATCGTGCCGTGAGCACGTCGCCCCGTGATGCGCATGCGTCCTGGCGTACGGGCGGTGTTGCCCGCGCGCCGGGACGCAACGGTTACGGTACCAGTACGGTGGCCCCGCTGGTCTTCCTCGATTCGAGCGCGCGATGGGCCTCGGCGGCGTCTGCCAGCGCAAAGCTTTGCCTGGGCTCGCTCGTGATCTTGCCGGCCAGCACCATGTCGAACACCTCCCGGGCCATGTCGAGCATGTGCGAACGCGGCGTAGCGTAGTGCACCATGGCCGGACGCGTGACCCACAGCGAACCCTTGGCGGCGAGCGTGCGGCTGTCGATTTCCACCGGCCCGGAAGTCGTGCCGTTGCTGACGAGGGTGCCGCGCACCTGCAGGCAGGACAGCGATGCATCCAGCGTCGACTTGCCGATCGAGTCGAAGACGACCGGGACCTTCTTGCCGTCGGTGATCTCCATCACACGTTCGACAATATCCTCTCGCGACGTGACGATGGTGTGCGTGCAGCCATTGGCCCTGGCGATCTCCGCCTTTTCGTCGGAGCTGACCGTGCCGATCATGGTCACGCCAAGCGCGCGTGCCCACTGGCACGCGATCAGGCCGACGCCGCCCGCGGCGGCGTGATAGAGGATGGTCTCGCCACCCTTGAGCGGGTAGACCTGGCGGAACAGGTACTGGGCCGTCATGCCCTTCATGATGAGCGTCGAGGCGGTCCGGTCGGAGACGCCATCGGGCAGCGGGATCAGGACTTCCGCCGGCATCACGCGCACGTCCGAGTAAGCGCCCTGGGGCCCGAGCAGATAGCCGACGCGGTCGCCGACGCGGATGTCGGTGACGCCCGGGCCGACGGCCTCGACCACGCCAACGGCATCGGAGCCCAGGCCGTTGGGCAGCTGAAGCGGATAGTGGCCGGTGCGGAAGTAGATATCGATGAAGTTGACGGCAATATAGGTATGGCGGACGCGGGCCTGGCCCGGACCGGGATCACCGACTTCCACGGCCTCAAGCTTGAGGACGTCGGCGCTGCCGGTTTCATAGAAGCGGATTGCTTTTGCCATTCAGGTCTCCTGGGGAAAGTTCATGCCGGCCGGGCGGCCTTGCGCATCAGGCGGCGCGTAGCGGCAGGTTCCTGATGCCGGCCTGGCGGTTGGGCGCCATGCCGTGGGCGGCCAGCGTTTCTTCCGCGCTGTCGTACCACGTGCCGATGCGGTAGATTTCGCGCGCTTCCTTGCCCGAGGCGATCTCGCGGCCAAGTTCCTTGGCCACGCGCACGCACTGCTCGATCTGCTGCACCGAGGTCATGCGGTTGCCGTGCTGGTCGATGATGGTGTCCTCGATGCCGCAGCGCGGGTGCAGGCCCATGGACATCGCCATCATATTGAACGGCAGCACGTTCTTCAGCAGCGACTCGGCAGTCAGCGTGCAGCCGTCCGGCGCGCGATGCACGAAGTTGAAGAAGTTGAACGGGTTGGGGCCGTCAAAGCCGCCGCCGATGCCGATCCACGTCAGGTTCAGCGGGCCCTTGTAGTGGCCGGCGCGCACCAGGCGTTCCAACGTTTCCATCGCATGGATGCCGGTCAGCTGGAAGTGCGGCTGGATGCCGGCGTTGCTCAGGCGGCGCAGGTGTTCTTCCACCCAGCCCGGGCCGGCCGGCACCGTCATTTCGCGGTAGGCGGCCTGGTAGGCGGGCTGCTCCAGCGAGGTACCCTTCAGGTACTCGGGATAGAGCAGTTCCATGATATTCATCTGCGTGGTATTGATCGCCACCGTCACCTGGTCGGGCTTGGGAGTGAGTTCGGCCAGCATGTGGCGGGTGTCGTCCGACAGCCATTTGGCGGCTTCGCCTTCATCTTCGGGCGCGAACGAGATCGAGCCGCCGACCTGGATGATCATGTCCGGCACCGCGGCGCGCACGCCGGCGATCAGCTCGTTGAACTTGGACAGGCGCTTGGAGCCCTTGCCGTCGAGTTCGCGCACATGCAGGTGCAGCACGGTGGCGCCAGCGTTGTAGCAATCCACGGCCTTTTGCACCTGCTCTTCCATGGTCACCGGGATGTCTTCCGGGAAGTCCTGCGGCATCCACTCGGGGCCATACGGGGCCACGGTGATGACCACCTTGTCCTGGTTTTCCGGGTGCAGGGAATCGTCGAGAAATTGCATGGTCTCCATCCTGATGGTGAGTGGCGCGTCCAGGCGCCGGTTTGACAGTCTTGATCCAATGGCCACGATTCGACGCGTGTGGCCGTGCGCTCAGTTGCACTGCATCGATACGCTTTCGGGTCGCGAGCAAATGCGGGCCACGCAATCGGCATCCGCAAGGTCGGCGAGGTAGGCAAGCAGCGTGCCGAACAGGGGGTGCTCATGCCCGCCGGTACGCGCGCCGGGCACGGTGCCCGGATTCGCCGAACCATAGGCGGCGTTCACCCTGTCCCAGTCCGCATCGGTCAGGTAGCGCTGCGCCGCCGGCAGGATGACGCCTTCCTCGCGCCCCATGAGCGCCCAGGCAAACTGCGCGTAGCGATCGACCTGGCTCAGCAACTCGGCCAGCGGGCCGCCCGCCGCAAACCGTTCCACGGCTTCGGCGAGTGCGCCGACCCATTGCGCATCGCGTTCATGCTGGCGCTCCAGTTCGTCGAGTTCGGCGTCGGCCCGGGCCGTGCGTCGGCGCAGCCTGCCGTAGAGGCAGGCCCGCTTGCGGGGATGGTCGCGGGCGACCGCGAAGGTCTCGATGAATCGCGTCATGCCCCGCATCACGGACACGTCCACGCTGGCGCCGTGGTCCTTCGCGGCCATGAGCATGTCCAGCCAGGCGCGCAATACGGCACTGAGGGCCCGGTGTTCGTCGAGGATGCAGCGGATCGCCGGCACTGGTGTCGCCGGCGCGGGATTCGGCATGGCGAACACCGGCAGGCCCGCCGCGAGCACAGCCTGGACCAGCGGCCCCGTCATCACGCCGTGTCCGTGGGCGCCGATGAAGACCAGGTCACAGCCGGCCTCGCGCGCGACGGCGGGGATGGTCGCCTGTGCGTCGCCGCCGGTTGACCCAGCCGACGCGCATGGCATCCCTTGCGCGCGCGCCACCGACTCGGCCTTGCCGAGCAGTTCGCGGCCGCGGCTCATATGGCCGCGCGGCGCTGTGGCCGTGAGCGGCACATGGACGAACGTGAGCCGTGCGGCCGCGATGCGTGCCAGCTCGATGGCCCCGACGACGGTGGCCATGCCTTCATCCGTTTCATCGAGCGGGACCAGCAGGTGCCGGCAAGTGAAGGCGTCGGCATCGGCACAAAGGCGGCTCATGTCGGCACCCCGACCAGCACGCGCACTTGCTCCAGCGCACACACGTCCAAGAATTGCATCGACCGCACCTCGCGTTCCGTTTCGACCTGCACGCATGCTAGCCGCGGCACACCTTGTACGCCCCCTCCGCGAAGGAGGGGGCGATTGCCCGCCAGGTCCGCGGTGTGCCTATAATGAGACACCAGATTTCGAGCCAGGCACGCCGCGCCCAACGGCAGGGCGAAGCCACGAAGCTGCATTGCCGCGCGCGCAGCCCGGCATGCACGTCCCGGCGAGCGCCGCATCCACGCCAACCAGTACTTGCCAGATGACCTCCGTGAACCGCGGCGCGGGCGCCGCGTTTTCCGAGCTTGCGCTCAAGACCATGCCGCCGCGCGTGCCGCGGCATTTGCTTGCGCGTGCGCGCCTTGGTCTCGACAGCGAAGCGCTGCGCGACCGCCCCGCGGTAATCGTGCAGGCGCCGCCGGGCTTCGGCAAGACGCTGTTGCTGGCGCAATGGCGCCGCGAGTACCTGGCACGCGGCGCGGCCGTCGCCTGGGTTTCCGCGGATACTCACGACGATCCGCTCCATTTCCTGCAATGCCTTGTGCTCGCCGTCCGCACAGGCTGCGCACGGCCCGGCTTTGGCCTCACCCTTCTCGAAGGCGCGGCCGCGGCGCTCGGCAGCACGGAAGGGCTCACGGCCTGGCTTGCCGAGGTGGCCCAGACCTCGCTGGACCTTGTACTGATCGTCGACGAAGCCGAACGTCTCTCGCAGGACGGTATTGCGGCTCTGCTTTACCTGCTGCACAACGCGCCTCCCAATCTGCGCATCGTGGTCGCCGCGCGCGGCGGGTTCGACACCGCGCTCAGCGACCTGACGGCATACGGCCAATGCACCGGCATCGGCGCGCAAGCGCTGCGTTTGCGCTTCGATGAAACCATGACCCTCGTGCGCAGCCGCTTCGGCGACCGGATCGACCCCGATAACTGCGCGCGGCTGCATGAATTGACCGACGGATGGCCGCTCGGCCTGCAACTGCTGCTGGCCGCCATGGAGCGCGGCGCGGATCCGCGCAGCGTCGTGGATGCCATGGCGGCCCGCCCCGGTGATGAAGGCGAGCACCTGGTTGGTGGCCTGATTGCCAAGCTCTCGCCCGACGACGTCGCTTTCCTGACTCGCATCGCCGTCGTCGACCACGTTCATCCGGACCTGTGCCGCGCGCTGACGGGCGTCGAGCACGCGCCGGAGCAACTGGCAAGGCTGGTCCGCGAGACACCGATCTTTGTCTCCAGCGACAACAGCGACTGGTGCCGGCTGCACGCGCTCGCGCGCGGCGCCTTGCAGGCGCGCGTGGCCGAGCTGCCCCCCATGGAGCAGGCCGAACTGCATACGCGGGCGTTGCGCTGGCTCGCCACGCGCGGCATCACCGAGGAAGCCGCGCGTCACGCTCACGCGGCGGGCCAGCATGCGCTTGCCTACGAGCTGGCAGGGCGCTCGCTATACGACGCCGCGATGCAGGGGCGGCTGGGTACCGTGCTCGAATGGCTGGAGCGCCTGCCTGACGCGGAACTGGACCGCTACCCGGGCCTGCGCCTTGCCGCTGCCTGGGTGCTCGCGCTGGGCGAGCGCCACGCGGAGGCCGAGGCGCTGGTCGAACGCATGCTGGAGGGCGCAGGCGACGATACCGCCCTGCGCTATGAATGCGCGCTGATTCTGAGCATCGCGGCCTACTACGCGGACCAGCCGGACCGTTGCCTGGCGCTGCTGGAGCCATGGCAGCAGCAGCCTGCGGCGCAGGACCCGCGCCTCGCCCAGATGCATGCCAACCGCCTGGCAATGGCCGCGATCCTGCACGGGCAGCCCGGGAACGCGCGGCGCTATCTGCAGCTCGCGCCCCACGGCGACCTGGGCGAGGGACATCGCTACGCAGCGCGCTGGGGCGAATTCGTGGTCGGGCTGAGCTACCTGCGCGAGGGGCAGGTAATGTTGAGCGAAGCGATCCTGCGGCCCGCGCTGGCAAGCGCGGAAGCCGATCTTGGCCGCCGCCACCCGCTCGCCTGCATGCTCGCGTCGCTGCTGGCCGCGGCGGTCTACGAGTGCGGCCTGGTCGACGAAGCGGCTGCGCTGCTCGCCAACCGGCTGGACGTGCTGGAGCGGTCGGGCACGGCCGAGACGTCGTTGCTGGCATATCTGAGCGCTGCGCGCGTGGCAGCTGTGCAAGGCGTCGAGCATCGCGCACTCGACCTGCTGGAAGCGTTGTACGCGGCAGGCGTCGCGCGCCGGACGCCGCGGCTTTGCATTGCGAGCCTGGCGGACCAGGTGCGCATGCACGCGGGGCGCTTCCGTGCCGAGACCTGCCGGGCCCTGATCGTCCGCCTTGACGAACTGGCCGCGGGGGCTGACGCGGACCATGGCCCGCTGTGGCGCCGCGACGTGGCGCTGATGCAGGCCATGGCACACGCCAACGCGGCGATCGCCGCCCAGGACTGGCCATCCGCGCTGGATGCGCTGCGCCGTGCGGCGCCTGCCGCGGAGGCCATGAAGCTCGGGCGCAAGCGCATCGAGATCATGGCGCTGGAGGCGTTCGTGCGCCATCGCGGGGGCGAGGACAGCCGCCCGCTGATGCAGGAAGCCATGAACCTTGCGCAGACCTATGGCCTGGCCCGCACCTTCGCCGACGCGCATCCGGCGCTGGCCGACTGGGCCAGTCGCCTGGTAGAAGAGGGAGCCGCAGAACCGGGCACCGGCCAGCAGCTGCCGTTGGCGCGCATGCCGCGCCGCACCGGGCGCCCGGCGGCGGAGCCGCGCGCAGTTGCCAGCACGGTGCTGACCCCCAAGGAGCGCGAAGTCCTCGAACTGCTCGCGCGCAATCTCTCCAACAAGGAAATCGCGCAGGCCATCGGCGTGGGCGAGGTCACGGCCAAGTGGCATGTGAAGAACCTGTTCGGCAAGCTGAACGCCGGCACGCGCAAACACGCCGTACGGCGCGCCAAGCTGCTGGGGCTGCTGGAAGGTCTCGAGTAGTTCCCGTCATTTCGTGTCCGATTCGCCCCTCCTTCGCGCAGGGGCGCAGCTGGCCGCGATACGCGGCGCCTGGCGCTTGCTTTCCGGTGCCGGTGGTTGACGGCGCCAAGCCGACACGCTGCAGCCGAAGCGCATGGAGAACCACCTGGAGAAGGCGCTGAGCGAGGAAAAACCCATCAGGATCGCAACGTCCGACAGCGGTCGCTCGCTGTTTTTCAGGTATCTCGTGACGAGGTCGAACCTGACTGCGTCGACGACGGACAGGTAGTTCTGCCCATAGGCAGCCAGGTGGCGATGCATCGTCTTGCGGTCGATGCCAAGTTGCAGGGCTACCTGTTCGGCCCCACACTGGCCAGTTGGCAGCAGCGCGAATACCAGCTTGCGAACCTTGTCCGGCATGGTGGGGCCGGATTGCGCGAGCTTGGTATCCAGGAACTCGCGCGCATGACGGCCCAGTGCCGAATCCGGGGCTGCGTTGGCCACGTCGAGATCGGAGGCGGCCAGCAGGATGCCGTCGAAATCCTGGCGGAAGCGCACCGGTACACCGAACACGCGCCGATGCGTGGCCAGGCTGGCCGGCGCGGAATGGCTGAAGCAGACGCTGCGCGGCTTCCATGCCGTGCCGGCAAGCAGCTTGAACAAGCGGAACCAGAGGCAGATGACGAACTCCGTCGATTGCCGCATGGAACCTTCCACGGATACAAGGAGTTCAAGCCTGACAAGCGCGGCGTCCCCGACGGTCTCGATGCGCAAATCGAGACTTTCGTTGAGCAAATGCAGATAGCGCGCCATCGCGTCCAGCGCGTCGCGCAGGGTGGCGCCCTCGCGCATCACCGTCCACAGAGGTCCCAGCGTTGTCAGTTGACGGGCCTCAGCCACGCGTAGCCCAAGGTCTTCCAGGCCGGCAAGCTGTGCCGAATCCTCCAGCAAGCGCATGACCGACTTCGCCGGCACCCGCATTTCCGGGTCCACCAGGGCAGTCGGGCTGATACCCGCCTGCCGCAGTTGGCGGTACGGATCCAGGCCGAGTTGGCGGGCCACGTCGACAAACTCCGTCAGGTTCACGTGTTGCAGCAGCGTCGACATAGGTGTTCCCCCAGGCGCCCCAAAATGTAAAGTGGCTGCCCCGGAATGTCAACGCATCGCGCGCGGGTTCTTCAATACTTTGCTTCGACCCATCAGCATCGATCTCTGCCTTCAACCTTTCGGAGTCGCAATGCGAATCGAGCCACTTACCTGTTCCATCGGCGCCGAACTGTCCGGCGTCAGCCTCGCCGACGCGATCCACGATGACGGCGTGTTTGCCGGTATTCGGGAAGCGCTGCTCAGGCATCGTGTGCTGTTCCTGCGCGACCAGGACATCACGGCCGGCGAGCATGTCGCCTTTGCCCGCCGCTTCGGCGAACTCGAAGACCATCCGGTGGCGGGCAGCGACCCCGAGCATCCCGGACTGGTCCGCATCTACAAGAGTCCCAACGAGCCCACGCCGCGCTATGAGAATTCCTGGCACACGGATGCGACCTGGCGCGAAGCTCCGCCGCTTGCCAGCATCCTGCGCTGCCGTGAATGCCCGCCTGTCGGCGGCGACACCATGTGGGTCAACATGGTGCTGGCCTATGAGAACCTGCCGCAACATATCAAGGACCACATCGCCGACCTGCGCGCGCGCCACAGCATCGAGGCAAGTTTCGGCGCGGCCATGCCGATCGAAAAGCGCCTCGCGCTGAAGGCCCAGTATCCGGACGCCGAGCACCCTGTTGTCAGGACGCATCCCGAGACCGGCGAGAAGGTGCTGTTCGTGAACGGCTTTACCACCCACTTTACGAACTTCCATACGCCTGAACGCGTGCGCTTCGGGCAGGACTTCAACCCCGGCGCGGCCGACTTGCTGCGCTACCTGATCACGCAAGCCTACATTCCCGAGTATCAGGTGCGCTGGCGCTGGACTCCGAACAGCGTGGCGCTCTGGGACAACCGCTCGACCCAGCATTACGCGGTCATGGACTACCCGCCGTGCCATCGCAGGATGGACCGGGCCACGGTGATCGGGGATCGCCCGTTCTGAAAGAGACAGACACACCATTGCAACGCAAAGCGAGACTGAGAGACCGACAATGAGCCAGATCGACCCCAACATGCTCAAGGACAAGGTTGCCGTGATCACCGGCGCGGGCCGCGGCATCGGACGCACCATTGCACTGGCCTATGCCAGCGCCGGTGCCGCGGTGGTATGCAGCGCCCGCAGCGAGGCCGACATCGCGCAGACCGCCGCGCTGATCCGCGAAGCGGGTGGCCGGGCCATCGCGCAGACCGTTGACGTGGCGGACTACGAGACCGTCGCGACCCTGTTCCAGCGCGCCAGCGACGCCTTTGGCGGTGTCGATATCGTCATGGCCAATGCCGGTGTCGCGCTCGAGCAGCGCAGGATTGCCGACAGCGATCCGGTGCTCTGGCGCAAGACCATCGATATCAACCTGACGGGCGCCTACCACACCGCCCATGCCGCCATTCCCCACCTGCGCCGCCGCGGTGCGGGCAAGATCATCATGGTCGGCTCCGGCCAGCGCAATCGGCCCAATGCGGGCTTGTCGGCCTACTCGTGCTCCAAGAGCGGCCTGTGGATGCTTACCCAGTCGCTGGCGATGGAACTCCAGGAGGACAACATCAGCGTCAATGAGCTGATACCGGGGCCGGTCAGGACGGACATGACGCGTGACGTTGCCATACCGCCGGGCGAATGGTTCAAGGATCCCGCCGATGTTGTCCCGCTTGCCCTGTTCCTGGCCGGCATGCCCGATTTCGGCCCCAGCGCGCAGAGCTACAGCCTGATGCGCCGCGCCTGACGCCGGACAGGCGACCGACGGACGCGGACACGGTCGCCGCGACAATCGAAGGCTGCAATGGCGTTGCAGCCGCCGCCCGTGCAAGGAGGCCCATGAGCCGTTTAGTCCGCATTGCCACGCTGTCGCGTTATACCGAGGTGGCGCGCTCGGTTGGCCTGGATCCACTGCGGAGCCTGGCAGAAGTGGGACTGCCGCCAAGCTGCCTGGACGACGGCGACAACCTGGTTTCCGCGAGCGCAGTCTGCCGCCTTCTCGAAATGTCCGCGGCAGCGTCCGATGCCGAAGACTTCGGCCTGCGCATGGGAGAGGGCCGTCAATTGTCGGTACTGGGGCCGCTCGGCATGGCCGTGCGAGATTCGCGGACGCTGCGCGATGCGCTAGGCGCGATGGTGCGCTACATCACGTTGCACAGCGAGGCTCTATTCCTCGGCGTGGAAGAACGGGAGGGCGCTCTTGTCATCCGCGTGTCGCTGATGGTCGAGCATTCCGGGTCGACACGCCAGGCCGACGAAATGGTAGTCGTGTCGCTTTACCGGATGCTTCAGGAGCTGATCGGTCAACGGTGGCGCGCGCGGCGTATCTGCCTTGCGCATGGCGCCCCGAGAAATCCGGCGGCGCACGCGCGCGTGTTCGGCCAGGCCGTGGATTTCGGTTGCGACTTCAACGGCATTGTCTGCGAGCTGAAGGACATGGAGGCAGTGCCGCGCTCCGCGCGCCCGGAGCTGGCGCAGTACGCCCATGCCTATCTGGACTCACTGAGTGCGCGTGCGACGCTGTCCATGACAGAAAAAGTCCGGCGCATGGTGCTGTCCTTGCTCTCGTCGGGCAACTGCAGTGTGGAGCGCGTCGCCAGCCAGCTCGGCGTCGACCGGCGCACGGTCCACCGCAAGCTGCTGCAGGAAGGCTCGACCTTTAGCACCATTCTCGATGAGGTCCGTGCCTTGCAGGCGGTGCAGTATCTCCGGGATCCGGACCGCGCGGTCAGCTACGTGGCCGTGTTGCTCGGGTTTTCAATGCAGAGCGCGTTCTCGCGTTGGTTCCGTGGCCATTTTGGCTGCAGCCCCAGTGCATGGCGCACCGATGGCATGCAGCCGGTGGGACCGCTTCCGCTGCAACAGCTACTGGTGGCGAGCCCTGAGCAGCGGGTGTAGTGCGGTCTTGTTCAGGCCGCTTGCGGCCAGACAATGCGGTGCTCAGCTTCAATCGACAGCGTCACGGCGGCGTTGGTATCGATAAAGTTCGCTTCGTCCGGCTTGACTGATTCCCGGAAGAGCGGGGAGCACACCGCTTCCTGCAGCGCGGCATCGTCCTCGAACCAGATCTGCGCCGCGCCGTCGAACCGCGGCTCGCCTTGCTCACAGGCATCGGCACAGGCGGCCGGCAGCGTGGCACTCTGGACATAGCGGCGCAGACCCGGCACCGACGCGGCCAATGGCCCATGCGTGCCGCGCCAGTAGCGCAGCATGTCCGCGCGGCCAAGATTCGCCTTGCGCTTGAAGAAGGTCATTCGCTTTGGCAACGATTCGTCCCTGGCGATCGATGCGCCGGCATGTACGACGTGATCCGTTGTGTGCAGACGCACGCAGAGCCCGGGGTCGACCAGTTTGCCAGCGCCCGCCAGCGCCGACCCGGCATACTCCGCGCTGTGCAGGAGCGCATCGAGAGCCGCACTATCGTCGACCCAGATCTCGTCCACGGTATCGTAGTGCGCAGCCTGACCGGGGACCGCACGGACGGTGTTCTGGACGTAGCGCCGCACACCGGGCAAGTCCGCCGCCAGCGGCGCATGCGCTTCTCGCCAGTAGCGCAGGAAATCGTGGCGGTCCACATCGGGGCGCCGCGTGCAGAGGAAGATGAGATGAATCATGTCGTGGGCGCTCCGGTGGTGATGGCGGGCGCGCGCTCCAGCGCGCCGAGAATCCGCGCGAATCGTGCTTCCAGGCGCGGCTTCATGCGTGTCGGCGTGAAGATGTAGAACTCGCCTGCCCGAATCGCCTCCAGTGTCTGGCTGGCCACCAGTTCCGGCGCCGTGCCAGCGGCAACGCTGGCACGGAACGATTCGCTCGTATGGCTTGAGCGTTCGGCGATGGGGGTCTTCACCGGGCCAGGACAAAGCACCGAGACGCCAATGCCGGTGCCGCGGAGTTCCTGCTCGAGTGCCTCGGAGAGGGCCACCACGCTGTATTTCGTGGCCGCGTAGGCGCCCATGGGAAAGTCGCCATTTACCCAGAAGCCCGCGCCTGACGCCGTGTTGACAAAATGCGCCGGCTCGCCGTGCCGGCGCAGCAGCGGCAGGAAATGACGGATACCGTGAATCACGCCAAACACGTTGATGCCGAACGCGCGGGTCCAGTCCTGCTCCGATAGCGAAGCCAGTTCGCCGCTCATATCGATGCCGGCGTTGTTGAAGACCAGGTGGATGCGCCCCAGTTTCGCCGCGAACTCCGCCGCCGCATCGCGCACGTCCGCATCGGAGGAAACATCCAGTACGCGCGTGCAGATGCGCCTGCCGGTCGATGCGAGCCGTTCGCGTGCAGCGTCAAGCCCGTGCGCGTCGATGTCGGCCAGCGCAAGGTCGGCGCCGCGCGCCGCCAGTGCCTCGGCCAGTGCCAGGCCGATGCCCGACGCGGCGCCTGTGATGATTGCCGTCTTGCCCTGAAAGTCCTGAAGGCGGGGGCGGGCGTCCGGCCGGGACTCGTTGCCGCCGATGTCTGTATGAATCATGGATATTGGTGGTTAAGGGCTGCGCGGCCGCGGTATTCAGCCGATTACGGATTCTGGCGCGAGGCGGACAAGCTGCTTGCCGGTGTTCTTGCCGGTAAACAGGCGGTTCAGGGCGGCGGGCGCCTGCTCGATGCCGTCAACGATGTCGACGCGGTACTTGAGCCGGCCGTCCCTGACCCATTTCGCCAGGGCTTCCGCGGCTTCGTGGAACCGCGAACGGTAGTCGGCAATAAGGAAGCCTTCGATGCGGGCGCGTTTCATGATGACGTTGCGGAACAGCTTCGGGCTCCACCAGTCGCCGCTTGCGTTGTAAGTCGAGATCATCCCGCACAGGGCGATGCGGGCGCCCGGATTGATCAGGGCCAGCACGGCATCCATGGTGTCCCCGCCCACGTTCTCGAAATCGACGTCGATGCCGTCCGGGCAGGCGTCGCGAAGATCGGCAAGCAGGTTGCCGCCCTTGTAGTCGACACAGGCATCGAGGCCGAACTCATCCCTGACGAGTTGGCATTTGGCCCGGCCACCGGCGACGCCCACCACCCGGCAGCCGAGTATCTTGCCGATCTGGCCGGCGATCGAGCCGACGCCGCCCGCGGCGGCCGACACTACGATGGTCTCGCCAGCCTTGGGTCTGGCAATGTCGAGCATGCCGAAATAGGCGGTCATGCCGGAGCTGCCAAGCACGCTCGCATACGCAGGCAGGGGCAGGCCGTACTCCACCGGGACGCGCCGCGCGGTCCGCGTTACCGAGTACTCTTCCCACGCCATGCCACCTTCGACGATGTCGCCAGGCCTGAACTCCGGGTGGCGGGATTCGATGACGACGCCCATGGTGACGCCGCGCATCACCTCGCCCAGCGCCACCGGGGCCATGTACTGGTCGATCTCGCTCATCCAGACGCGGTTGGTCGGCGCTACCATGAGATAGATGTTGCGCACCAGGATCTCGCCGTCGCGCGGTTGTGGCAGCGGTGTTTCAACGAGCTGCAGGTCGTTGTCGCCGATATCGCCGACGGGGCGCTGCCTGAGGATCCAGCGCCGGTTCATTGTCTTCATGCTTGCTCCTCCATAATTTGTGCCTGGTGCGGTGTGCGCGGGCCGCACTGCCGGTCGCCGTAACGCGCTCGCTGCTCAGTCTTCCAACGCGCCATATACGATGTTGCGCAACAGGGACCGGTATCCGACGCGCGTCGCCAGGTCGTTTTCCTGAAGCATCAGGATGGCGACCAGTTGCTCGTGCGGATCCGCCCAGAAATAGGTCCCGAGGGCGCCGCCCCAGTAGAAATCGCCGTCGGATCCCGGCACCGGGCTCAGGCCCTGCGCGGTGCGTACGCCCACTGCCAGGCCGTGGCCCTGGCCGAGATCGGGCAATGGCGCGTTGATGCCGAGCCCGGTGGTCGAGCTGCCATAGCGCGTGGTCGGGGGCAGATGGTTGCCGAGCATCAAGGCGACGGTCTTCCTGGAGAGCAGGCGCACGCCATCGAGCACACCGCCGTTGAGGAGCATCTGGCAGAAGCGCGCGTAGTCGCCGGCCGTGGACAGCAGGCCGGCGCCACCGGAATGCCAGCGAGGCGGGTCGTGCTCGTCGTAGTCGAACAGGGCGGTCGATTTGCCGGATGCGCCGGATGGCAGTGCCAGGCCGGCGCCGTCCCGGCGCTTCAGCCCGAAGGCCGTTGCATGCATGCGCAGCGGCTGGGTCACGCGCTCCGCGACGAAGCGGGCCAGGTCCATGCCCGAGACAATCTCGATGACGCGGCCGAGCACGTCGGTGGACATGCCATATTCGAACACCTCGCCTGGCTGGCATTGCAACGGGATGGCCGCCAGCTTTGCGACCATCTCGGCATTGGTCTGCCCGGGGTCCATCGTGCCGCTTTCGCGATACTGCCGCTGCACCAGCGAATCGCCAAACTGCCCGTATGTCAGGCCGGACGTGTGCCGGAACAGGTCGTGGACGGTCATGGCGCGGCGCACCGGTTCGAGCACAAGGCGGCGCCCGCCGGGTTTCCCGTCGGCCGTCTCGACGCCTACCTGGAGGTGCGCGAATTCCGGGAGGTAGCGTTCGACCGGATCGTTCAGGGCCAGTCGGCCTTCTTCCATCAGTATCAGCGCCGCCACGCCAGTGACGGGCCGGGTCATCGCAGCAAGGCGAAAGACGGAGTGGCGCTGCATCGGACGGCGCGGTGTATCCGCATGCTCGAAGCCGAACGCCTCGAACCAGGCGATCCGGCCCTTGCGCGCAACCAGCACGACGGCGCCCGGGATCTTGCCACGGTCGACATCGGCATTGAGCACCGATGAAATCGACTGCAGCCGCCGCGCGGACAGCCCTACCTCTTCAGGGGTATCAGCCTGGTCGAGGGCACAGGTCTCGAATGGCAATGCTGGCTCCTTCATGTTTCCCGGCGCGCGTCCGGGTGGCAGGTATCGCGGCATCAGCGCCCTGCGCTGCGCCGTAAGGCATGTGTACCGAGTCTAGGGAAGCAGGCGGCCGGGCGGATGATGGTGCGGGTCTTCGACGTGACCGTTGGGGACATTGCGTATCCGGGGGACACGCGGGCGACGGGCGCCGGGGAAGACGGAGCGCAACCGGCGAAGCTTGAATGATTGCGGCAGATCGCCGCGATGATCGTCGGTGACTGAGCGCGAGCTCCGGCAGGAAGGCGGCAGCCAACGCCGCCGGAGCCGCGGTCCGTCAGGGCTGGATGTTATAGGTCTTCACGATGGCGGCATTGCGATCGTATTCGGCGCGCAAGGCCTGGCCAAGCTGAGCCGGGGTTTGCGCCGGTACGGTCTCGAAGCCGAGCCCGAGAATCCGCTCCTGCACCTTGGGCGTCGAGGCCGCCCTGTAGACGGCAGCCTGGATTTTCTGGACCACGTCCGCCGGCACCTTGGACGATACGAACACGCCCGCCCAGTTGTTGAAGTCAATGTCCGGATAGCCCAGCTCGGCAAAGGTCGGGACTTGCGGCAGCAGCGGCGAACGCTGTTTCGCGGCCAGGGCATAGCCCTGCAGCTTGCCGGCCTTGATCATCGGCAGCGAGGTCACCATGCCGTCGTACATCACCGCGATCTGTCCGCCCATGACCTGTGTCAGCGCCGGCGGAGAGCCGGCGAAGGGCACGTGCTGCAGATCCATGCCAGCTTTCTGGTTCATGATCAGGCCAGCATAGTGGGCGACGGTGCCCGCGCTGTAGGAAGCAAAACTGAGCTGGCCCGAATGGGCCTTTACATAGCTGATCAGGCTCGGCAGGTCCTTGGGCGGCAAGGTCGTCGAGCCGACCAGCAGGAGAGTCGACCTGGCCACCGCGGCCACCGGCTTCACGTCCTTCATCGGATCGTAAGAGACCTTCATCACATGCGGGATCTCCGTGAGCACATTGGTGGTCGACACCAGGATGGTCTGCCCATCGGCCGGCGCCGCCAGCAACGTGTTCATCGCAATGCCGCCGCCGGCCCCCGGCTTGTTGTCGACCACCACGGACTGGCCCAGTTCGGCTGTGATCGCTTCGGACAGCACGCGTGCCAGCACATCCATGGTGCCGCCGGCAGGCGCGGGGACCAGCACCCGGACGGGCTTGTTGGTCCATGCCATGGCGACGGGCATGGACAGGGCCAGGACAGCGCAGACGGCGGCGCGGCGCACGCAGTTCAGGGTAGGGCGGATTGGCATAGATGTCTCCCCGTTATGGGTGTGGTCTCGAAATGGGTGCCATGGACGACGGCAGTCGTGCGAGAAGTATGGGTGGGCGGCGCAAAGCGTCTTAACATTCAGGGGCAAATATTTGACATTTCGGGACAGTTAGGGAAAGCCCAATCCGGGGATGCCCTCGGAGGCAATGTGGGAAAACGGGGAAATGCGTCGGGGAATGCGCAGATCGTGGCGCGACGGCACCGCCGCGGCAAACGGAATCAGATGTCGCGGATTGCGCCGCTGGCGATCCCGCTGCGGAAGAGTCTGAAGGTCTCGCTTACTGCTTCGCGCAGCGGCGTGCGGGGCAGGGGACCAATCACATTCTCCAGCGCGGTCGCGTCGTAGTCTTCGGGCAGTCCGAGCGATGGCCCGGCGAACGTGATCGTTCCGCGCGCTTCCGGTATGACCGACTCGATCGTCTCGACGACTTCGCCCATGTCTGCGACGCTGCCGTGGATATTGAAGACGTCAGCGCCGCGATAGCCGGAACGTGCGCACGCGATGAACATGCGCGCAAGGTCGTCGGCATAGTGAATCTGGCTGCGGCCGCTGTATCGAATATGGAAACGACGCGCGAGCGCTGCCGCCAGGACCGCCTGGGTGGGCGCCGCGGTCAGGCCATAGTCTCTTCCGGCGCCGAATACTGTTGCCGGGCGAAGGCCGATGCTGGAGACGCCTCTGTCCTGGTAATACACGCGCGCCATGCCCTCTTCTGCCTGCTTGAACACACCATAGAGGGTCGTCGGATGCCCGCGGGTGTGGTGCAGGACGGTTGCATCGCTCGCCGCGCCGCAACTGTCGTACACCGCGATCGATGACGCGTACACGATGCCGGCGATCCGCTGGGCGCGCCGCGCCACTGCCTCGAACAGATTCACGCCGCCCAGCACGTTGACGCGGGCCCCCAGCAGGGGATCGGCCTTGAACCTTGGGTGAATCAGCGCCGCCAGGTGAATGACATGCGTGATGCGATACCTGTCCAGTGTTGCCTCGAGCAGGCCCAGGTCCGTGATGTCGCCGCGAACCATCTCGACGCGCGACAGATGTGCGTCGTCCATCAACAGGCGCAGGCGCCGGACATCGTTGTCCGCGTCAAAGGCAACGACCGGCACGCCTTCCTGTACGAGCCGGCGCACCGTCCATGCGCCGATACATCCCAGTGCCCCGGTTACCAGAAATCGCTCAGAGTTCGCCATCGTTGCCTGTCACCGGTTGCGGGCACCGCCACGTGCCCGGAATGAACTGTCAGCATTCTAGGAAGGCCATCGCCATCGGGATTGACGTGGCGGGGCGCCGGCGTGACAGCCGGGGACATTGCGCGAGGAGTTCAGGCTGGCGCGGGAAGCCGTAAGAGGCCAGGGTTGAACGAATCTCGCCACCTCGCCACCTTCGCCTCCGCGTCACTAAAGGCCCCCGACACCCACCAAGGGAAAACCCCCATCAAGTCGCTGTCTTGAAATGGCCATACCGCGTCCCTATAATTAGCACTCGCTGGGGGTGAGTGCTAACAGCCCCCTGCGGTACCCGAAATTCCGCGGCCGCCGACCCTGATCGCGGCTCGCTTGTGAATCAAAACTCAC
The DNA here is from genome assembly GCF_057798895.1 of Cupriavidus sp. 22TCCZM04-2. Classification (NCBI taxonomy): domain Bacteria; kingdom Pseudomonadati; phylum Pseudomonadota; class Betaproteobacteria; order Burkholderiales; family Burkholderiaceae; genus Cupriavidus; species Cupriavidus sp. 22TCCZM04-2. Next base: position 100,541 of record NZ_JBYOJS010000010.1, on the reverse strand, counting down.
TTTTGTATCTAGGAGTCCCGTATGAATCTGCGTCCTTTGCACGACCGTGTGATCGTGAAGCGTCTGGACAACGAAACCAAGACCGCGTCCGGTATCGTGATTCCCGACAACGCCGCCGAGAAGCCGGATCAAGGCGAAGTGCTGGCCATCGGCCCGGGCAAGAAGGATGACAAGGGCAACAACATTGCCCTCGACGTCAAGGTGGGTGACCGTGTGCTGTTCGGCAAGTATGCCGGCCAGGGCGTGAAGGTCGATGGCCAGGAACTGCTGGTCATGCGCGAAGAAGACATCATGGCCGTGGTGAACAAGTAATTACTTGTTGACGACTAGCACCGTACCGAATTAGGAGAATCAGAACATGGCAGCAAAAGACGTAGTATTTGGCGACGCCGCCCGTGCCAAGATGGTCGAAGGCGTGAACATCCTCGCCAACGCAGTGAAGGTTACGCTGGGTCCGAAGGGCCGCAACGTGGTGCTGGAGCGCAGCTTCGGCGGCCCGACCGTGACCAAGGACGGCGTGTCCGTGGCCAAGGAAATCGAGCTGAAGGACAAGCTGCAGAACATGGGCGCCCAGATGGTCAAGGAAGTGGCTTCCAAGACCAGCGACAACGCCGGTGACGGTACCACCACCGCTACCGTTCTGGCCCAGTCGATCGTGCGCGAAGGCATGAAGTTCGTCGCCGCCGGCATGAACCCGATGGACCTGAAGCGCGGTATCGACAAGGCTGTCGGCGCCGCCGTGGAAGAGCTGAAGAAGATCAGCAAGCCCACCACCACCAGCAAGGAAATCGCCCAGGTTGGCGCGATCTCGGCCAACAGCGACGCCTCGATCGGCGAGCGCATTGCCGAAGCCATGGACAAGGTCGGCAAGGAAGGCGTGATCACCGTCGAAGACGGCAAGTCGCTGGCCGACGAGCTGGAAGTCGTGGAAGGCATGCAGTTCGACCGCGGCTACCTGTCGCCGTACTTCATCAACAACCCGGAAAAGCAGGTTGTCCAGCTGGACAACCCGTTCGTGCTGCTGTTCGACAAGAAGGTGTCGAACATCCGCGACCTGCTGCCGGTGCTGGAGCAAGTGGCCAAGGCCGGCCGCCCGCTGCTGATCATCGCTGAAGACGTCGAAGGCGAAGCCCTGGCGACCCTGGTGGTCAACAACATCCGTGGCATCCTGAAGACCGCCGCCGTCAAGGCTCCGGGCTTCGGCGACCGCCGCAAGGCCATGCTGGAAGACATCGCCATCCTGACCGGCGGCACCGTCATCGCCGAAGAAATCGGCCTGACGCTGGAAAAGGCGACCCTGAACGACCTCGGCCAGGCCAAGCGCATCGAGATCGGCAAGGAAAACACCATCATCATCGACGGTGCCGGCGACGCTGGTGCGATCGAAGGCCGTGTCAAGCAGATCCGCGCCCAGATCGAAGAAGCGACTTCGGATTACGACCGTGAAAAGCTGCAAGAGCGCGTGGCCAAGCTGGCCGGCGGTGTTGCCGTGATCAAGGTTGGCGCTGCCACCGAAGTCGAAATGAAGGAAAAGAAGGCCCGCGTCGAAGACGCCCTGCACGCTACCCGCGCTGCAGTGGAAGAAGGCATCGTCCCCGGCGGCGGTGTGGCCCTGCTGCGTGCCCGCGCTGCGATCTCGGCACTGACCGGTGAAAACCCGGACCAGAACGCCGGTATCAAGATCGTGCTGCGCGCCATGGAAGAGCCGCTGCGCCAGATCGTGCTGAACGCTGGTGAAGAAGCTTCGGTCGTCGTTGCCAAGGTTATCGAAGGCAAGGGCAACTACGGCTACAACGCGGCTTCGGGCGAGTACGGCGACCTGGTGGAAATGGGCGTGCTGGACCCGACCAAGGTCACCCGCACCGCACTGCAGAACGCTGCTTCGGTGGCTTCGCTGATGCTGACCACGGATTGCGCCGTTGCTGAAACGCCGAAGGAAGAGTCGGCTCCGGCAATGCCGGGCGGCATGGGCGGCATGGGCGGCATGGAAGGCATGATGTAATTTGTGCCGACCGACTGCCTTAACGGGCAGGCTGTCTGAAAAAACCCCCGCAAGCGAAAGCTTGCGGGGGTTTTTGCTTGTGTCGAAGTCATGTTGGCGCGCGCTGTTTGCCTCGATGCGGTGACGCCTTTTCGCCAGAGGTATGAATCAACTCTGCAACACGCTGCGGACTTAGCCGGGGCAGCACAGGTGCCTCAATACGGCTAAGCGTTGCAGTAAGTGCATCCACTGGCACTATTGAGCCGGCTACGCCAGACCCTGTCTGGTCGCAGAACCTACGCCAGCCCTCACGGCGTCCTGTGTTCTCGTTCCCGCGTTTCATTTCTTGATCGCTTCCCGGCTGACAGCCGGGCGGCCCGTTCCCCCATTGGATCGATACCAATTGCCGTACGCATCGCCAAGAATGCATGTACGTCGGTAGGGCTTGGGAAGTTTCGCCGGGGTAATGGCTATTCGGACCCGTTCCCGCAATTCGCCCCATCGTGCTCACATGAATATCCAAGGGCGAAGCCATATGTCCAGGTACGACAACAAGAAGGAAAGAGGGGTCATTCTTCCGATTGTGGGCCTGACCCTCGCCGTGCTGCTCGGCATGGCCGGGCTGGTCATCGACCTTGGGGCCATGTTCGTTGCCAAGACCGAGCTGCAGTCGGCCGTCGACAGCTGCGCGCTGGCGGCGGCGCAGGAACTGGATGGCGCCGCGGATGCCCTGACACGGGCGACCAGCGCCGGCCTGACCGCCGGGAACGCCAACAAGGTTCAATACCAGAAGGCATCTGCATCGCTCATTGACACGGATGTCACGTTCAGCGACTCGCTCACCGGCGCATTCAGTTCGACGTTCACGCCGGTGGCCAATGCGCGCTACGCCAAGTGCAACCACCTGACCAGCGGGATCGTGGCTTTCCTGATCCAGATGGTTGGTGGGCCAACCAGCAATGCCGTGGCCGCCGTAGGCGTTGCCACGCGTACCCACGCTCAGAGCACCTGTCCGATCCCTGTTGGCCTGCTCCCGAAATCCGGCGGGACTTCGCCCGACTATGGCTTCGCGGTTGGCGAATGGGTGCCGGTACTCTACGACGGGACGAAGACGGCTGGTCCCGGGGAAATGGGGTGGTACAACCTGGACGGCTCGACCAATGCCAATGAGACAAAGAACGAGATGTCGGTCGGGTATTGCAATTCCAAGGTCAACGATACGCTGCGGACCCCGGGCGCAAAAGTCGCGGTCGACGATCAGTGGAACGGCCGCTTCGGCATCTACAAGAACAATGGAGACATGCAGACGTTGCGGCCTGATTTCACAGGCTATGCCTACACGATCAAGAACTGGCCCAATGGCAGGAACGCGTATACCGGCACATCCGGCGGAGCCGACCCGACTGCGGTCAACTTCAAAGCCAAGCGGCTCACCTTCGCCAGCTATGCCGATACAGGCACGGATGTAAAAGCCGGCGACAACATTACTGGCCTCAACATGATGGGAGGCTACAAGAACCTGGCCTCACCAGGCAGCACGGGGGACATCGCCAAGCTGGGGATGAGCCGTCGCCTTGTCATCGTGCCGGTGGTTTCGTCATCGAAAGTGGCTGATTTTGCCTGCATGCTCATGTTGCAGCCGATCAGCGGTCCGACAGATACCGTGCAGTTCGAATACCTCGGCAACGCCGCGAGCATCAGCAGTCCTTGCACGACCAACGGCCTGGCCGGCGGCAATTTCGGCCCCATGATTCCGGCGCTCGTACAGTAGGGGGAATCGATGAAACAGCGACAAAAAGGCGTAGCGCTCGTCGAGTTCGCCATCACCATCTCACTGCTGCTGGCGATCTGCTTTGCAGTCACCGAGTTTGGCCGCGCCATCTATACGTACAACACGCTGGCCAAGTCGGTCCGTGATGCAGCCCGCTATCTGAGTACGCAGGCAGCGGGCAACGCGGCGGCACATGCCATGGCACAGCAGCTGGTGGTCTACGGTACTCCGGTGGTGACCAATAACCAGGCGACGCTGGTGCCGGGCCTGACCATCGGCATGGTCAGCATTTGCGACGCGGCGGATCCGACCTGTACTTCCAATATGGGTCAGGGCAGCAATCCTGCCATCAACACGGTTACGGTACGGATCTCCGGCTATACGTTTACACCGCTGCTGGACCTGTTTGGCTTCACGCGGTTCTACACCGGCGGCAGCAATTCCCTGACGTCGATTTCCTTCAGCGACATCTCAGCCACGATGAGGCAGGCATATGAATAGGCATCAGCGGGGTGCGACGGCCGTGGAGTTTGCGCTCGTCGCAGTGCTCTTCTTTGCGGTGCTTCTTGGAATACTGGAGTTCGGGCGCGTTCTGTTCACCTGGAACTCCGTGGCGGAAGCCACGCGGTGGGGCGCAAGGCAGGCCGTGGTGTGCGGGCGAGGATCGGGATCAGTGCTCAGCCGGATGCAACAGATCGTTCCGAGTCTCTCGTCCAGCAATGTCGCTGTTACCTGGTACGACGCGAACGGCATCAGCGCAAGTTGCGACAGCACATCCTGTACCGGGGTTTCCGTCAGCGTGACAGGGATGAGCGCTTCCCCGGTATCACCGGCGGCATGGATCGGGTTCTCTTCCGGCCTGACAGTACCCGGATTCGTGACCTATCTTCCACGGGAAATCATGGGGCAGGATCCTGGAAGCGGCACTGTATGCAGCTAGGATCCCAGCGTCCCAAACCGCAACGCGGCAAGAAGGGCGGGTCGGCTAGCCGAAAGTTTGCGAGTGGATGCACCATGCCTCCTCGGCAGGGCCTAGATTTCCGTCCGAACGGTTCCGGGGGACTGCAAAATGACAACTGATACTCAGGTGTTTACCCGGGGCGATGCTATCCGATGGGCGTTTGTGCTCGTGATTCTTGCGCTGGATTTCGTCTGGCTGATTGTCAGCGGGCATTCGGTCACGCATGGCAGTCTGGTCGCGCAATGCGTGGCCGTGGCCATCCTGGGGGGCATCGCCTTCGTGCTGAATTTGATTGCAGGCCTCCCACGCGTAACGACTACAACGCGCGGACTTCACTACCGACGGCTGGCGCTGGTAGCGCAGTGTGGCGCGTTGATGGTTGCCTTCACCAGTGTCATGAGTGTCTTGTCCTACTTGCTTGTCACGCTCGCTCCTCCATTGGTGGACACCAAACTGGCGGCATTGGATACGATGCTGGGCTTTGACTGGCCGCGGGCCTATGCCTGGGTGCGGTCGCATTGGACACTTAGCTTCGTCCTGCAGCTGGCCTATGCCAGCGGTTTGCCTCAACTGGTGCTGGTGCCAATGCTGATCGGTCTGCTTGGGCGGGCTGCCTACTTGCGGGAGTTTCTTTCCAACCTGATGCTCTCATGTGTGCTGCTGCTGCTGATCGCGGCTCCATGGCCGGCGGCCGGAGCCTTTGTTTTTTTCGGCGTGGCGAGCCCTGCAGAGATGGCTACCGTTTCTCACTTCAGCGTGCTGCGAGAAGGATCGATGCGGGTGTTCGACCTTGCGCAAATGCAAGGCCTGATATCGCTTCCGTCGTATCACACGGCCATGGCGCTGTTCTTTGTGCAAGCGATGCGCTGGACGCGCGTGGGCGTGGTGATCATCGGCCTGCTTAACCTGTTGATGATCATGTCGACCCCCACCGAAGGTGGTCACTATCTTGTCGATGTCGTGGCTGGCGTGGGATTGTGGGCGCTGACTGCTGGCGCGCTGCACTTGCTTGCCCACAGGAGCACGCCGGCAAGGGCGGAGCCCGCTGCAGCGCCTCAGCCGGTCTGAGCCGGGGCGCATCGCGTGCCCGCTTCGCACTTTGGCTGGCCCGTTGTATTCGAATCGCTAACGCGCTACAGAGAAGAGGAATGATGGGCCAGAGGGGAATCCATGGAAACGAGAAACCCGATCGCAAACGCATTGCCGACGGAAATACGGGTTCGAGATGACGGAAGAATCCCGACGGATGCCACTGCGCTGCGTTGGAAGCACACCATCTGCGTTCTGTTTTTCTTTTCCGGATTCCCGGCGCTCATTTACCAGCTGATATGGCAACGGGCGCTGTTTCGGATTCTCGGCGTCAATATCGAGTCGGTGACCATCGTCGTCACCGCCTTCATGCTGGGACTTGGCCTGGGCAGTCTCGCGGGAGGGTTGCTGTCGAAGCGACGCGGCCTTGCCCTGCTTCCGTTGCTGGCTGCGATCGAACTTCTTACCGGAACCTTCGGCCTCGTTTCGCTTGATGTATTTGATCGGGTTGGCACACTAGCGCTGGGTCTGCCCTTAAGCGCGACAGCGGCAGTGGCGCTGGCGCTGGTGCTGGCGCCGACGTTGCTCATGGGCGCAACGCTGCCGGTGCTGGTTGGACACCTGGCTCGACGCTCAGGGAACGTGGGCGGCTCCGTTGGTTTGCTGTACTACGTCAATACATTGGGGGCTGGTGTTGCTTGCCTGATCTGTACCGTGTTGCTGTTCCCCTTTCTCGGCATGCAGGCCGCGGTGTACGTGGCGGTTGCGATCAACGCAGCCGTAGCAGTGGTGGCGTTGGTCGCGCATTGGCGCGACCGTGGTAGGGGCGATACAGGCGCGGCACCATCGCAGGTGTTTTCGTCGACCACGACACCAGCACTGCGCTTTGGCGCGGTGGTGGCCCTGGCTTGTGCTGGCGGGGCAATCTCGCTCTCGTATGAGATCTTTTTCTTCCGCACAGTGTCTTATGCTTCCGGGAGCGGGGCCTCGGCTTTCTCGGCTACTTTGGCAGCATTCTTGATCGGCATCGCCTCGGGATCGCGCCAGGCGGGGGAGTGGTGCGCCGGGGCGCTGGAACACGGAATGCGGCAGTTGTCAGGTTCGCTGCTAAAGGCCAATCTGGTGGGCTTGCTGTTTCTGCCATTGCTGGCGCATTTCCCCCTGCCCGGTGGCGCGGAGCTTGGCGTCTCGCTGCTGGTGGTGTTCGTGGTGGCTCGCAATTGGGGGGCGCTGCTACCTTGCCTGGCCCATTGGGGCGTGTCCCCCGACGGCCATGCCGGTATGCGCATTGCTCTACTCTATCTTGCCAACATCGCCGGCTCGGCCACGGGCAGCGTCCTTACCGGCTTTGTCCTGATGGAGCATCTCGGACTAGTCAGCATTTCCATGGTGTTGGTTGGGGCTGGTGTCGCATGCTTGTTGTTGTTGCACGCGTGGCTGCCACTACCACCGCAGGTGAAGCGCTGGCATGCCGGCTGTGCCGGCGCCATGGGCGTGTTGACCGTAGTGGCACTCCCGGCGCTCAGTATCGGCGTACTGGAATCGCTGTTATGGAAAGGTTCACCCGAAGCCAAGGGGCCCTTCGCTCATGTGATCGAAAACCGCAGTGGCATCATCACGGTTGATCGGGAGGGTACTGTGTATGGCGGCGGTATGTATGACGGCCGTTTCAACGTCGATCTGCGGCATGACACAAATGGCATTCTGCGTCCCTATGCGCTGAACCTGTTCCATCGCCACCCGCGCGACGTGCTGATGATCGGACTGTCATCGGGTTCGTGGGCACAGGTGATTGCCAACAATCCGGAAGTCCGATCGCTCACGATCGTGGAGATCAACCCCGGCTACGTGGAATTGGTGGCGGGGGCGGCGGAAGTTGCGTCTGTACTGAGCAATCCCAAGGTGACACTCGTTACTGATGACGGACGCCGCTGGTTGCGCATGAACCGCGACCGGCGTTTTGACGCCATCGTCTCTAATACAACTTGGCATTTCCGGGCCAATGCCACCAATCTTCTGTCTGCCGAGTTCCTTCAACTGGCCGATGCCCATTTAAATCCAGGGGGGATCCTTTACTACAACACGACCGATTCGGAGCGGGTTCAGCGCACGGCTTGCCTGTCATTCCCCTACGGGGCGCGTTTCAGCAATCATATGGTTGTGTCGCGTGCACCTCTGGCCTGGGACTTCGAACACTTCCGCCGGACTCTGGAAGCCTATCGCGTCAATGGCCGGCCGGTCCTCGATGCGGGTAGGGCCCAGGACCGCCTCGTCGCAGATGCCTTGATGGCCGAGTGGGAATCCTCGCTGCACCGTGCCAGCTCTCGTCGCGAGGATGCCATGGAATCCTGTCCGCGCATCCTGGCTCGCACTGTCGGTATGAGCCAGGTTACCGACGACAATATGGGTACGGAATGGCGCCACCTGATGCGTCTCGAATGAGCGGTGCATCGGCGGCGATGCGTCATCGGCCGACGAAAGGAAGGATAAGCGCGGCGGACCCCGCTTCCCTTGGTACGGGCGCAAGGCAATCCGCGCTTGCATTAAATCTCGACCACGCAGCACCAGTCAAACTGGGCGTTTTCGAGCTCGCCAGTGCGGCGGCTGACATAGCCGCGAGGGTTGCATACCACGCGCGACGAGTCGATCCAATAGTCGAAGCTGGTATGCGTATGGCCGTGGATCCAGAGATCGGCCTGCGCTACCAGATCAGGCCGTCGCGACAGGAAGCCACTGGATACCAGGTCGTGCGAGTAGCGCGGATCGAGGCTGCCGAGGTCGGGGCCGTGGTGTGTGACCACCACGGTCTTGCCATCGAAGGGCAACGCCAGTTCCCTGGCGAGCCACACAGAGGCGACCTCGTGGCGCGCCAGCGCGTCTTCCGGCGAGAAGTGACGAAGGTGGCCGTCGTCACCATTTAGCTCGATCAGACGGTGGTCCAGCATCACGGCAGAACAGGCCTGCATCGATGCCTCGCGCCTGTCGGCGCCGAACAGGCAATAGTCTGTCCACCAGGTCGTGCCCAGGACGCGTACGCGTCCACTGGCGCTGCTGAACTCCGCCACCGCGCCGTTGAGGAGGTGCACACCGGGATGCGCGGCAGCCGCGTCCGCCATGATCCGGTCCACCGCGTCGACGTTGCCTTCGTAATACTCATGGTTCCCCGGCACGTAGATCACCGGCTGACCGAAGGTTCGAGTTGCCCAATCGATGCCTTCGCGGCCATTGGCGATATCGCCGGCCAGTATCACGATATCTGCTTCGCAGTCCGGCACGGATTGCGGCATGGAGTGCTCGATATGCAGGTCGCTCAGGATACGTAGTTTCATGGGAACTCCGGGCGAATTCATTCGGATGGTGCGTCGTGCAACGGACGGTTGAATTCTTCAGAAGGCTGGCGATCCGGTCAAGTCCCGTGGATCGGAGCGGTGCCGCAGAGAGCTCTCGCAGAAGGCGAAAAAGCCCGGAGCCAGGCCCGGGCAAAGACCGTCTTGCCGGCGTTGCACCGGGAGACAGCCGGGGGAACCGTTTCCGGCTATCCGGATACGCTATCCCTGGCCGGCCATGGTCGGCAACAGGACGCGATAGATCTGGATGAATGCCGGGCCCAGCAGTACCAGCAGCAGTGACGGGAAGATCGTAAAAATCAGCGGGAACAACAGCTTCAGCGCAATCTTGGCTGCCTGTTCTTCTGCCCGCAAGCGGCGCTTGGTGCGCAACATGTCGGACAGCACGCGCAGCGAGTCGCCCAGGCTGGTACCGAAGCGGTCGGCCTGAATCAGCATGGATGCAAACTTGTCAACATCTTCCACACCGGTGCGTAACGAAAGGTTGGAAAGCGCCTTCTCCTTGGAGAAGCCGGAGCGCAGCTCCAGCAGCATCAGTTGCAGTTCGTCGGCAAGGACCGGGCAGCGCAGGGCCAGTTCATCGGCCACGCGCATCAGCGCCGCGTCGAGGCCGAGGCCCGCTTCCACGCATACCGTCAGAAGGTCGATGACGTCGGGGAATTCTTCGAAAACCGCTCGTTGGCGTTCGGACACTTTGTGCGACAGCACGGTGTTCGGCAGGTAATAGCCGATGGTGGCAAGCAGCGTCAGCAACGCGAGCATGGTGTGTTGCTGCTGTAGCGCCGGATGATTGCTGACTGCGATCAGGCCGACCATGGGCAGGGCGATTGCCAGTACTGTCTTGGCGGTGAAGTACAGCGGCGCGGCGCTTGCGCCACGCCACCCGGCGTTCATGAAACGCACCCTCAATTGCGAACCTTCCCATCCTTCCTTGGGCAGCGACAGTCGCGAGACCGGCTGCGCCCATTGCACGAGCTTGTCGATCAGGGCCTGCTGCCTTCCGGCACCAGTGGATACCTGCCCTGCCTGGCCCGCGAGTTGCTCGGCGCGGCCGCGCATGCGGTTGGGCGAGAACGCATAGAGCACGCCAAACACCGTGCCAAATGCCGCCACGAAGATCAACCCAAGCACGACCAGCTGATCGGACTGAAACCCCTGAATGATGCCTTGCATGATGGACTCCCCGTCAGGCTACCTGCCCGTAATCGCGAGCACTATGTTGTTCGAGCGCTGCCTGCGTTGCGATCTTGGTGATGTCATACCCGGATGCGGATGATCTTGCGCATCCACAAGACGCCGAGCACCATCATTACCAGTGCGCCGCCGACCATCTTCAGGCCAATCGGATCTTCCCACAGCACTTTCATGAAGTCGGGGTTGACCACCATGACCATCCCACCGGTGGCAAAGGGCAGCAGACCCAGCACCCAGGCAGACATGCGCCCTTCCGCAGACAGCACCCGGATCTTCGCGAACAGCTTCAGGCGTTCGCGCACCATGTTGCCGATGGTGTCGAGGATCTCGGCCAGGTTGCCCCCGCTTTCGCGCTGGATCAGGACCGCAATGACGAAGTAGCGCAAGTCGGCTACGGGTACCCGTATTGCCAAGTTGGTCATGGCTTCGTCAAGCGCAACACCGTAGTTGATTTCCTCGAAAGTGGTGCGGAACTCCGGGCCGATTGGCGCCTTCATTTCCTGGCCGACCATGCCGAGCGCGCCACTGAACGCGTGCCCGGCGCGCAATGCACGGGCGATCATGTCGACGGCATCGGGCAACTGCGCTTCCATCTGGATGATCCGCTTGGCCCGCTGGCGCGACACGTGGAGGACCGGAAGGACCGCGGCGATCGCGGCGGCGACCAGCATCAGCGGTGTGGGCACCGGCGATACCGGAATCAGCGCGACGGTGCACAGAGCCACCGTCGCGCAGTAGCCCATCAACTGGGCCACTGACCAGGAGCTGCCCGACTGCTCGAGCCAGCGGTCGAGCGCGCCAACACGGGGCATGCTCATCAACAGTTTCTGCATGCGCGGCGACCCGGCGAGCAGCCGCTTCTTGAGGATCGACAGCTGCTCGGAGCCGACCTGGCCCCCGGCGGACAGCGCCCGCAGCCGTGCCTCGATGCGCTTGGCCGCCGCACCATGCGTGCTGTTCCACCAGATGAAGACGCCCTCGACGCAGAGCACCACGGCCACGAACAGCAAAATGCCAAAGGCATAGAAGATCATGCTCATGAGTGTCTCCGCGTAGCGTTATCGTTGCGATAGTCGGTGTCTGCCTCAGACCTCATGGCGCTTGGCCGGATCGTAGGTTTCGTCGGGCAATCCGACGCCGAACACACGCAGGCGTTCGGCGAACTTCGGGTACACCCCCGTCGCGCGGAAATGACCGCGCACGGTGCCGTCCTTGTCGACGCCGGTACGCTGGAATGTGAAGATCTCCTGCATGTTGATGATGTCGCCTTCCATGCCGGTGATTTCGGAGATGCTGATGATCTTGCGCCGGCCATCGGTCATGCGCGCGGCCTGGACGATGACCGTGATCGCCGAGGCGATCTGCTGCCGCATGGCCTTGGCCGGCATGGTCAGGCCGGCCATGCTGACCATGTTCTCCAGGCGGGTCAGGGCATCGCGCGGCGTGTTGGCGTGGATGGTGGTCAGCGATCCCTCGTGGCCGGTGTTCATGGCGTTGAGCATGTCCAGTGCCTCGCCGCCGCGCACTTCGCCCAGGATGATGCGGTCCGGGCGCATCCGCAGCGCGTTGCGCACCAGCGCACGTTGCGTGATCTCGCCCTTGCCCTCGATGTTGGGCGGGCGCGTTTCCAACCGCAGGACGTGGGGCTGGCGCAGCTGCAGTTCGGCCGCGTCCTCGATGGTGATCACGCGTTCGTCCTCGGGGATAAAGCCGGACAGGATATTCAGCAGCGTGGTCTTGCCGCTGCCGGTGCCGCCCGATACCAGCACGTTGATCTTGGCCTTGGACAGCGCCTGCAGCAGCTGCGCCATCGGCGGCGTCAGGCTGCGCAGTTCCACGAGGTCCGAAACCTGGAGCGGGTTGACGGAGAAGCGGCGAATCGACAGCAGGGGGCCGTCGATGGCGGACGGCGGAATGATGGCGTTGACGCGCGAACCGTCCGGCAGGCGTGCATCCACCATCGGGCTGGTTTCGTCGATGCGGCGGCCCACGCGCGAGACGATCTTCTCGATGACCTTCATCAGGTGCGCATCGTCATAGAAGACGACGTCGGTCAGTTCGAGCTTGCCGCGTCGTTCCACATAGGTCTGGCGTCCAGTGTTGACCAGGATGTCGGACACCGTGGGATCCTTTAGCAGGGGCTCAAGCGGACCGAAGCCAAACATCTCGTCGTAGATCTCGACCGTCAGTTGACGTCGTTCGTTGTCATTGAGCAGGACCCGTTGCTCGTCGATGATCAGGTTCACTAGTGTGGCGACTTCCTGTCTCACCTGTTCCTGCGGATAGCGCGCCAGGCGCTCGAGTTCGATGCGGTCCAGCACGGTTTCGTGCACTTCGCGCTTGAGGGCGTGGTATCCCGGAGACGTAGCCATGCCGGCAGGCGTGGCCGTCGCGAACTGGATCGCGGCGTGGCCATTGGTCGTGAATGCGGGGCCGGCACCGGCAAGCTGTTCGCGGATCGACATGATGGGCTCCTTCATTGGAATTGGGTTTGGCGCGGCCAGGCGGCAATCGTCAGGTACTCTTGGTGCGCAACATCAGGCGACGCAGTGGCGAAATGGATTCGGCTTTGCTATGGCGGCCGTTCTCGGGCGGGGCGGCAAGTTGTGCGGCCATGGCCTGTAACGCCCGGGCGATTGCACTGCGCCGGCTCAGCTTGCCAACCGGTTCGCCGTGGCTCACGGCTTCATCCACGGCTGACGGATCATCGGGCAGGGTCACCGTCACCTTCATCCCCAGGATCTCTTCCATGGTTGTGCGCGGCACCTCGTTCTTGCGGCCCGTGCGGTTAAGTACAACCTGGATCTTCCCCGCCGGGTAGTGCAGCGCGTGCAGGATGTCGAGCAGTCGGCGGCTTGGCCGGCCGCACGCGACTGCCGGCTCCGTCACCACGTAGATGCGTTCGCTCAGGTCCAGCATGCTGATCGACAACGGATCGATGCTCTGGCCCATATCGAAGATGATGAAGTCATAGTTCGGCTGCGCGACGGACAGGATCCACTCCAGCTTGTCCTTCTGGATCTTCGTGGCCTTGACCGGGTCCGTGGCTCCCGCGAGCAGGTCGAAGCCACTTTCCACGTGCACCACGCAGGCGTCGAGGAAGGCTGCATCCAGGCGGTCGACCTGGTCGCAGACGTCCGGGAGCGTAGACGGCGGTGTCTTGTCAGTGACGATGTGGGTCAGGTCCCCGAAGTGCCGGTTGAGGTCGACCACCAGTACGCGCTTGCCATGTTGCCTGGCAATCGTATCGCCAAGGTTGGTAGTGACGAAGCTTGTGCCCACGCCGCCCTTGCAGGCGATCAGCGAGATGACCTGGGCGGCTTCCTGCGCGCGCGGTACATGGGTAGCTTCAACCCGCCTCAAGGCCTCGGCCAGTTGCGCCTTGTCCAACGGCCACGACAGCACATCGCGGATGCCGGCGCGCATCGCCTTGATCAATACGTCGGGGCTGGGCGCCTGCGTTACCAGGATGCAGGGCAGATCGGCGTGTTGCTGGCGCAGCGCTTCGATCGACAGCATTTGCGCCGGGCCCAGCTCCGGCACCTCGACGATCAGCATGTCCGCCATGCGCAGCCGACTGGCATGGAGCGGGAAGCGGGCCAGGCCTTCCTGAAGCGACATGGCCCGGAAGTTCCCGACGGCGGCACAGAGCCGGCTGATCTCGGCCAGCCGTTCGGCGTTCTCGGAGGCGATCAGGATCTTCAGCATGGTGTCCTCGCAAGTCTCTCTTTTGGTTTCCCGGATCCGGCGTGATGGTGTGCCTGGGCATGCTCAGCGCGAGCTGCTGCCGCCGCCGCCCATGCCTATGCCGCCGTAGCCGCCGGAGCCGAAGTCGATGCCGAAGCCTCCGGTGCTGCCGCCGGTCGGCTGCATGCGGATCAGCGAGCGGTCAAAGTTGCGCATCGCAGCCACGGCGGTTTTGCCGTCGGTGCCGGTGACAGTCGGCAGGCCGGCCGGCGCGTCGGGGTTGATGATCTGCATCTGGTTGACCGTGGCGAGTGCCACGCCCCGCTGGCCATCCCACACCGGCGTGGTTGTCATGCAGGCCGACAGTCCGAGGCAGGACAGGGCGCCCGCCACCAGGGCGGCGCTGCGCGGAAGCTTCGAGATCTTGCTCATGTTTGCTCTCCTGTTTGCTGTGGCGCGGCGGCTCAGTTGCTGCCCGACGTGGTGCCGTTGGCCGTGCCCGTGGTCCGGGCCTGCGCCAGGCGCGCGGCGGTGGCTTCGATGCGGGCGATACGCGAGGCCGAGTCCTCCGGCGGCGCTATCGCCGCCACGCTGCGCGCTGTTGCAGCGGGCGCCTTGGGCGCGGCGGCCACCGGCTGCGGGGCCGTTGGGGCCGGTGCGGGCGGCGTCGCCGGGGACGGAGCTGACGCCGTGGAGGGCTGTTCCAGCGGCCGGCCATTCGGCGTGGCCGAGATCGACGTGGCCGGATTGGCTTCGCTGCGCGGCGCCGACGGCGCGGTGGCGGGCGCTGCTGCCGGAGCCGGAGCGGCTGGTTGCGACGGGGCCGGCGCCGGCGGCGCATTGCGGTGGCCTTCCATATTGCCCATGAAGTACAGCGAGAACGGGTCAGGCGTGGTGAAGCTGTCGGTCGGCAGCGGGTAGTTGTTGGTCGCCATCGGCTTGACCAGGCGCGGCGTGATGATGAACACCAGCTCGGTCAGATCCTGCTGGTACTGCGTGCTGCGGAACAGCGTGCCCAGCACCGGCACTTCGCCGGCACCCGGCAGCGCCTTGAGCGAGCCGCGCGCGCTGTCCTGCAGCAGGCCGCCGATGGCGAAGCTTTCGCCATCACGCATCTGCACGGTGGTGGAGGCACGGCGGGTCGTGATGAGCGGCAAGACAGTCTGACCCGCCAGGCTGCTGCCACTGACGGTGGCGCCGGTCGGTGACAGCTCGGACACTTCCGGTGCCACCTTCAGGTGGATGCGGCCATTGGCGAGCACCGTGGGGGTGAATTTCAGGCCCACGCCGAACTCTTCTTCCTGCAGCGTGACGGTGCCGGCACCGTTCAGCACGTTGGCCTGCGCCACCGGGATGTAGATCTTCCCGCCGGCGAGGAAGCTGGCTTCCTGGCCGCTGATGGTGACCAGGTTCGGCTCTGCCAAGATCTTCACCAGGCTGTCGTTCTTCTGCGCGTCAATGGCAAACTGGAAAGGCTTGTTGTTGGCCTTGCTGCCGAAGATCGCCGCCGAGGCGCCGGTCAGCAGCGACGTCACCAGGCCGCCGGTCCAGGAGCCGAAGCCGCCTTGCAGGTTCACCGATGAGCCGAGCTGGTTCAGCAGCGTCTTCGAGACCTCCGCCACCTTCACTTCGAGCATCACCTGTTGCGGCGTATCGACGGACAGCATGTTCAGCACGCCGCCCTTCTTGCTGGCGTCGCCACCACCGCCAGCCTGCGCGGCGTTGGCATAGGCCTGTGCGATGTCCATGGCCTGCAGTGCGGCCTGCGAATTGGTGACGCTGCCGGTCAGCACCAGGTTATCTGCAGCCGTCATGACCTTGATGCCGGGTTCGCCGGGCAGGAGCTGGCCGAGCGATGTCTGCAAACCGCCGGCATCGGCGTTGACCACGACGTTGATGATGCTGCAGCCGCCGCTACGGCCCTGCACGATCATGTTGGTGGTTCCAACCGCGCGCCCCAGTACATAGAGCGTTTGTGCCGATACCATCGTGGCCTGCACTACGTTCGGGTTGCCCAGCGTGCGATTTTTTACCGGTTCCTGCAGCGTGATCAGCTGCGACTTGCCGACCGGAACGATCACGCTCGACTCAGCCCGGACCGAGCCGGTGCAATTCGGGCCACGCGCGTCCGCGGCCGGCACCGGCGCAGCGGCGCCGGCGGTCGCAGCGCCGGCAGGCGCCATGCTGATGGTCATCTGCATCGGCGCCTGGACCCCCTTCGACGCCGAAGGCGCGGTGGCACGGGTCAGGTTGCCGGCCTCGACGGCGGTTTGCGCCGCCGCGGCCAGCGGTGTGCTGAGGATGGCAGCCAGCACCAGGATGCGGGTGCCGCCGGCGGCTTCGGATCGTTTCTGGTTCATTTTGAATCTCCCCCCGGAGAGGCTGTGTGACAGCACAAAATTCATCGATGCCGTGCGGTACGAGTTCAGAAGCACTCGACGCCGCCCTGGATGCCTGAGAGCACGCCAACACAGTTGCCTGTGTGCGGCTGTGCCGCCACCGTGCGGGTCTTGACCACGGTGCGCGTTTGCGTCTGCGTGACCACCTTGACCTGCGGCGCTTCAGGCGCCTTGCCCAGCAGCGTGCCCTTGGTCGCGCCACCGGTATTGATGTCGGCGACGTCCATCTGGTTGCGCAGCACCAGCGACAGGGTGCCCACGCTGCGCGCCACGTCCAGCTTCTCGGCCTGGTCGGGAGTGACTTCCAGCGTCACCGCATTGACCACCTTCGGCTGGGTATCGTCGCGGCTGACCTGCTGTGCCACGGCCAGCACCAGGATCTTCTCGAGCACGATCTTCGAGATGCTGCTGTTCTGCGTGGTCTTGGCTTCCTCGTTGGTATTGACGATCACGTCGACGTAGTTGCCTGGCAGCGCGAAGCCCGCCACGCCGACCACGTCGTTGACGCGCACCGTGATGGCACGCTTGCCGTCGTTGATCACGGCGGACAGGCCGCCCTTGGTGCCTACGGGTGCCAGCTTGGCATCGAGAACAGGTTCGCCGCGCTGCAGGCTGGTCCGCACCACGCGGCCTTCGAGCAACTTCAGGTCTTCAAACGCGCCTGGCGGCACGCTGGCGGTGGGCCAGCTGACCAGGCGCAACTGGCTGCCGTTCAGTGGCTGCCCCAGGTTCAGGTCATTGGCGGCCACTACCACTTGTTTGACCGAACTGGACGATTGCTCCATCAGCCATCGCGACGCCGACACCACAGCCGCCACGCCGGCGAGCAGGGCAATCAGCAGCATCAGGATTGCGCGTGTGTTTTTCATGATGACTCTCCCCTGGAAGTTCCGTGTGAGCTGGTACGTTCAGCTTGCCGCGCGCTGGTCGATGGACCAGTGATGATGCGTACTGGCCGATGGCATGCCTTCGGCCGAGCTCCGCAATCCGTAATAGGCTTGCCATGCGGCGAGCAGTCCCTCCTGGGTTACCTGTGGCGCATGGCCGTGATAGCGCACCCCCGAAGCCACCAGCCGCAGCAGATCGCGCGGCAGGCAGGCCATCAGCGGCGTGTCGCTTTCGTAGTGCAGGCTGTCGACCAGGAATTCAAAGACGGCTTCGGCGCTGGTCAGTCCGAAGTCCGCGGCCGTACGCTGGTACACCTCGCGGTAGTCATCGAGCGACAGCGGCCCGACGTAGAGCTTGCTGCCGAGGCGGCGCAGGAAGGCCTCGTCGCCGAGCGCCGAGGGCTCGAGGTTGGTCGAGAACACCGGCCAGACGTCGAAGGGCACCGAGAAGCGCACGCCGGTCTGAAGCGTGAACATGTCGACCGAGCGGTCCAGCGGCACAATCCAGCGGTTGAGCAGGTCATCGACTCCAACCAGCTGCCGGCCCAGGTCATCGACAATGTAGATACCGTTGTTGGCCTTCATGTGAGGCGGCGCCTGGTAGAAGCCGGCGGTGCGGTCGTAGCGCAGGTCCAGCATGGCCAGCGTGAGTTCGCCGCCGGACAACACTACCGGGCGGTGGCACAGGACCCAGCGGCGGTCCAGCGAGCGGCGTGCCATCGATGCCTCGCTGTCAATGAATGGCACATGCACCAGGGGGTCGAACACCTGAATGATTTCCCCGGCCACGGTGATCGCGTGCGGCACCGGCACCGCTCCCGGCAGCAGCATGCCCAGGCGCTGCGCCAGGTAGGTCTTGCCGCTGCCAGCTGGGCCGTAGATCATCAGCGCCCGGCAGGTATTCAGCGCCATGCCGATCGCGTCGAGCAAGTGGACCGGGATCACGAGATCATGAAATGCCGCCGTGACGTCGGCCTTGGTGACGGAGCCATGGCTGACCGAGTGGTGCTTTACGGCTTCGATGTAAGCATCCAGGCTGACCGGTGCCGGACCGTTGTAGCTGCAGCGCGCGGACGCCTCGGCGGCGCGCGTGTAGCCGGCATCGGTAAGGCGGAAGCGAACGTCGAGGTCGCTGGCGCCGCGGTGCGCAATTTCCAGCAAGCGCTCGCGTACCGCGACAGTGGCGATTTCGTTGACCACCGCTGCAGGAAGCTTCAGTGAATCCGTCAAAACTGCCAAGGTAACCGTACGGTGCAGGTACGCCGCTTTCATTAACAGGCCGAGCAGCTGGGCGATCTCAAGGCCGGTATCCGCGATGGTGCGCGGCAGCACATGCCAGGGAGGCAGCGGTACCGAGCTGTGGTCGCCGCCGGTGCTCTTTCCAGCCGGGACGGGCTCCAGGTGTCGAGGTGCGTGTCCCACGTCGTGATGCTCGTTCATTGCCGCCCCCTGTTTGCGGATCTGCGTGTTCTCATCGAGGCACCCGACACTGCAGGCGCGGTTGTGTTGGCTGTTTCACGTACCGAAAAAAAGAATGGCCAGGGTGCCACCGGCGATGGCGACACCATAAGGTATGGAAGCAGCGGATGATTTGCCCTCGGCGTTAGCCAGCCCGACGCGGCGTTGAATGGCCGCATTCAGCAGCATGTTGCCGACGTTCGAGAACGTCGCGCGCGTTTGTCCGGTGACGAGAAGCACTGCCAGTGCCCAGACTCCGCCGATCAGCCAGGTTGCAATGGCGATCGACGGCACCATGCTTGCACCGAGCCAGGCACCGACGGCTGCCATCAGCTTGACGTCGCCAGCAGCCATGCCTCGCAGCAGGTAAAAAGGCAGGAAGATGATCAGGCCAGCGATCCACCCCCACAGCCACGCCAGCGAGCCCGCGGTGATTCCGTGGATGGCAACCTGCATTGGCAAGGCCGCAATCCATGACCCGAGGGTCAGCCAGTTCGGAATGCGACGCCGGTCCAGGTCAATGGCCGCTGCGATCGACACGATGACGATGGTGGCGGGGCCAATGGAGGCGGCGACGGTGGCGGTTGGCATGGCGCTAGGGACTGGTAGTTTGGGCGGCAGTAGATTCATTGACCAGGATGCATCACGGCATCTTGGCGGCGATGGATTCATACAAAGTCTTGACGGCATCCCCGACCGAGGAGACGGAGGCGACAATGGCGACCGCGATAAGCATGCCGAGCAACGCGTACTCAATGGACGTGACACCCGCGTCATCGTGCAAGAGATCCGCGGTCAGGTTGAGGAGCTTTTGCATTTCGCGTTCCCGGTGATGGAGCTGTTGTGCTGAGCGTTGTGCTGGCCGCATGGCTGATCGGTGTTGGCCAGCCATGCGGGCTCCCCAGGTATTAGCCGTTAGCGCTAGTGAGACTGCTGCCGATCTTGGAGAACGTGCTGTTCAACTGCGTGCCGACGATAGCGACCGACGCGATGATGACGACGGCAATCAGGGCAGCAATCAGGCCATATTCGATGGCAGTCACGCCCTCTTCGTCGCGGATGAATTGCTTGAACATGGTGGTCAGGGTTTGCATGACAATCTCCTTTTTTCAGGAACAAGAACTCGGTACTGCAGGACCGCAGAACTAAGGTCAGGGAACGCTCGCAACGTGGATCAATCCCTGGCGGTGTGGTAGCACGGCGGCGCGCAGATGGCGCACGCATGAAATGGCCAGCGGCCGGCGCCGCTTTGCATACCCTGCGGGGTGCGCGCCTGCAGCCGGCGTTGTGCCGAGGCATGCATGCAACGCGCCGAGTGCTGCGCATGGCTCGGGCAGACCAGTGCCATGCAGCGGAACGGCACACCGCCGCCGCTGAGGGAGCCGTCAGCGTGGCTGGCGTTCCGATGTCGCAAACCGGGTCGGCGGGTGACAGGCATGGCAGATATTCCCCGTGTGTTTTTTGGTGCCGGCCAGCTGCGCCGACATTGCGGCAATCCTGCTGACTGCAAGTGCCGCACGGCTTGGCATAGGCAAATGGCGGGCCAGGCGGTACGAAACTGTTGTCCCACAAGGGTTTGCGGAGACCCAGGTGTCATCCGACCGGCCTCGTCGGCGTGGAGGACGGATTCCGGGCCGTACTTCGTTGCCGGCTGGAAACGCGCGCCGCACAGGCTAATTTGGATGAGGGAACCGATGGATTAGGGCGTGGCATGGGTCGCTGCCCGCAACCGTGGGGGGGGCGGCGCGTTGCATTCAGCCAAAAGCATGAGGAAGCCAGTGAGCCGGGCAAAACGCATCCGGCAGGGGGAGGACAATATCTGCCTTCACGACGCGGCACTGCCGCATGGGGCCGCCTAATGGATGAGGCGCCAGTGCGCCAGGGCCCGCGTTTCTCGATAGAAACAACATGCCCGCGCAGCAGCGTCCGCGCTGTGGCAAACGCGTAGTCAGAGTCGTCGTCAACCTATTGTGAGTACTGGGGCTTTCGGCAACCGGGGCCGCATGATTCAACAAAGAAACGTTGCTGGCGGAAGCGCTTCGAACAATGAGCGCGCGCGCCTTCTAGACGCATCGGTTGGCTTGCACTTCCGCGAACGCGCGACAACACTGAGCCATCAGGAGCGGGCCGAGGGCAGGGGTGTCGAATGAGGTCAGCCAAGCGTCGACGAAGCTTGTCGGCAGGTGCAGGGCACACGGCGGCTGGTGCGGGTTAGGCTGGGGCTGGCCGGTCGCGTCGGTCGTGAATGAGAGTCGTGGGAGCCAACGAAATGGCCTTTGAACACTTAGCAGGCAGCAAGCCATGGTTCCCCGCGGCCGACGAGCACTGGCTCGATGCGGAGCGCATGCGGTTGTATTCGTGCGCGGCGCTGATCTGTTACGCAGTGTTTTTTGGCATCTGGATGTATCGTGCCTGGATACTGAACATCGCTGGACTTTTCCCGCCGGGCGCAGATTTCGTCGTCTTCTGGAGTGCGGCGAGCGTTGCGCTCGAGCATGGTGCGGCCGCTCCGTACAGCCTTGACCTGCTCCAGGCTAAAGAGATTGCAACTGTGCCTGAGGTGCTGGCGGGCGGCGGCGCACTGCCGTGGCTGTATCCGCCTACATTCCTGCTGCCCCTCCTGCCACTCGGTTTGCTGCCTTACGGGGCCGCTGCCTTTCTGTTCCTGTTGGGTGGTGCGAGCTGGTATGGGTGGGCAATGTCCCGGACACTGCCGTGGCGCGGCGCGTGGATTGCGGCACTTGGCTTCCCGGGGGTTGCCGTAGGCATTGCGACAGGGCAGAACGCGCTCTGGCTTGCCGGCACCGCTGGCCTGGCGCTGACACTCCTGCGCCAACGCCCGGTGGTGGCCGGTGTGTTGCTCGGGCTTGTTACGGTCAAGCCGCACATTGCAATCATGTTTCCGCTTGCATTGCTCTGTGCCGGTCAGTGGCGCGCGTTGCTGGGGATGGCAGCAAGCGCAACGGCACTGGCGGTGCTGTCGCTGGCCTGCTTCGGTGTCGAGCCGTTCCTGGCATTCCTGAGCGCAACAGGGGTTGCGCGCGCGGCAGTCGAGAACGGTACCGCACCGCTCATCCGGATGCCGACGATGTTTGCAGCCGCCAAGTTGCTGTTCGGAGGCATCCTGTTGCCTTATGTCGTGCATGCGATATGCGCCTGCGCAGCCGTGGCCGCCGTGATCTACGCATGGTCGCGTCCATGCAGCTTCGCGCTTCGCGCCGCGGTGCTGTCGACTGCAATGCTGCTGGTCCCCCCCTACCTGTACGACTACGACCTGGCTTTCCTGGGAATTGCCATGGCGTGGTCGGGTATTCATGCCAATCGTTGCGGATGGCTGACTGGCCAACGTGAACTGCTGGTAGTGCTGTGGCTACTGCCCTTGTACGGGCTGCTGGTGGGCGATTGGATCGGCATCCAGTTGATGCCGATCGGGCTGATCGTAACGCTGGCGCTGGGCGTTTGGCGCATCCGGCTGGAGCGCATGGGCCGGACATCGGCTGACTGATGTGGGGCGATGCGCGCCAGTGCGCTGAAGATTGATCAGCGGCCCTGGGAATTCGGCGGCTGTGCCATCGGTGCACGGAGGCTGTCTGGCCTTGTGATGGTCACCATTCATAGGCTTCGCTATCAGGCCTGAATTGCTTAATACGGAAGTGCATAAGATGAATTGGCTACGGCGTGGTAACACTCACGCCGCCTCGGGGAGAGAATCATGTCGGGTCCATACGATTTCAGATTGCTTTCACTCGTTGTCCCTTGCTACAACGAGTCGTCAAGCATCGCGGGGTTCTTCGATTGCGTCATCCCGATCCTCGAATCCATCGACCGCATCCGCTTCGAGATCGTACTCGTGAACGATGGCAGTTCGGACGACACACTGGACCAGATGCTGGCCTACGCGCATTGCGACGAACGGGTGCGCGTAGTCGACCTGACGCGCAATTTCGGTAAGGAAGCCGCATTGACTGCGGGGCTCGATGAAGCCCTGGGCGATGCCGTGATCCCCATGGACGTGGACCTGCAGGATCCACCCTCGCTGATCCCGGAGCTTGTCGCGCGCTGGCGCGAGGGCGCGGAAGTCGTGCTGGCGCAGCGGAGCAGCCGCGAGTGTGATTCCTGGCTCAAGCGCGTGACGGCGGCCAGCTATTACCGCATCCATAACCGGTTGTCCGACCTGAAGCTGCCCGTGAACGTTGGGGACTTCCGCTTAATGGACCGTGTGGTGATCAACGCGCTCAAGCAGCTGCCGGAGCGGCATCGCTTTATGAAGGGCTTGTTTGCGTGGGTGGGCTATAAGACAGCGATCGTGAGCTACGAGCGTGAGCCGCGCAGCGCGGGCCGCTCGAAGTTCTCCGGCTGGCGCTTGTGGAACCTCGCGCTCGAGGGCATTACCAGCTTCAGCACGCTGCCGCTGCGCAGCTGGACGTATATCGGCCTGCTGATCGCCCTCAGCGCCTTTGTCTACGGCACCTTCATCGTGGCGCGGACACTGATCTTCGGGGTCGTTGTTCCCGGCTATGCGTCCCTGCTTTCCGTGGTGCTGTTTCTCGGCGGCATCCAGCTGATCGGACTTGGCGTGGTCGGCGAGTATATCGGCCGCATCTACGATGAAGCCAAGGGGCGGCCAATCTACCTGGTGAGGCGTCGGTATCAGGAGACTCGTCCGAAACGCTGGGCGCAGGGCGATAGCCGCGTAATTCGGCTGACATCGGCGAAGGGGGGATAGTGCCCTGGCGTTTCAAGAGATGGGCGAGATGGCCGCGGAGGACTTGGAAGCGCTCATATGCGGCTGCAGGCTGATGCCGACACCAGCTGGCTGCCAGCAGAAGTAGAAGGACCACTGGCGTCCGCTGGCCCAGCGCCCGGGAGTTTCACTGCAAGGAAGGACTGGAGCGGCGTGTTTCAGCGATACGTCCACGACCGGTGCAGCACATACGTGACCGGTGGCACGACGGACAGGATGCAGGCAAGGCCTACCCAGTAGTCCACACCGAGGATGTCGGCGGCCTTCGAGATGCCCAGTGTCAGCAGAAGTCCGAGCAAAGATACCAGGAGAAATCGCAGATAGCTGTCGCGCCCTGGTGTACTGCCAAAGCTCCATAGCGTGTTGAGCAGATACGAGCCGACATTGGCGATGATGAACGCTATGCCGTTGGCGCCGACCTGCGACGCATCGAACAGATAGATCAGGAACGTGGCCACGGCCACGTGGATGCCTGTTGCGATGATGCCGGACACGCCAAACCGGAACAGCCTGACAAGCGTGTGGCTGCCAGGCAGGCGTTCTCGGATAGCAGGCAGCATGGCTGTACCCTGGAGTGTTGGCAGGACCCTACCCCTGCACGCAAACCAGCCCCAGATCCCCCTTCCTCACCTGCAGCTTGTAATCCCGCATCAGCCTGAACAACGTCACCCGCGAAATCCCCAGCTCTGCCGCGACATCGATCAGCCGCTCATGGTTGCGCTGCAGCGCCTCCACGATCGCGCTCTGCTCGGCGGCCTCGCGGATCGCTGCCAGCGTCAGCGGCCGTTCTTCGGCGGGCGCCGCCAGCTCCAGGTCTTCCGGCTGTATCACTCCGTCCTCGCACATCGCCGCCGCATGCCGAATCCGGTTGATCAACTCGCGCACATTGCCAGGCCAGTTGTGCAGCTGGATCGCGCGAAGCGCCGTCGGCGAGAAGCCCCTGATGTGGTTCGGCGACTGCTTGCGCACGCCGGCGAGCATATGTTCGGCAAGCAGCATGAGGTCGCTGCCACGCTCGCGCAACGGTGGCTGGCGTACGCGCAGCACGCACAGGCGGTGGTACAGGTCGCCGCGGAACCGTTCGGCCGCGATCGCCGCTTCCAGGTCGACGTGTGTCGCTGAGATGATGCGTACGTCCACCTCGATGGATTCGGTGCCGCCCAGGCGCTCGATCTTGCCGGTTTCCAGGAAGCGCAGCAGGCTGGTCTGGCTTTCCAGGGGCATGTCGCCGATTTCGTCCAGGAACAGCGTGCCGCCCTGGGCCATCTCGATGCGGCCGAACTTGCGCCTGGCCGCGCCCGTGAACGCGCCGCGCTCGTAGCCGAACAGTTCCGACATGAGCAGCGTGGGCGGGATGGCGGCGCAGTTGACGGCGACAAAGGGCTTTTGCGCGCGGTCGCTGGCACGGTGGATCGCCTGCGCGGCGAGTTCCTTGCCGGTGCCCGATTCGCCCGAGATCAGTACTGGCGTGTCCCAGAGCGACACTTTCTCGATGCCGCGGAACAGTGCCTGCATGGCCTGGCAATTACCGATCATGCCGTCCGGCCGCGCGCTGCTTGCACCCGCGCGCTGCGCGGCGGGGCGCATCTGCGCGATGCCTTGCGCGTGGCCGAGCGAATGCGCCAGATGCGCCAGCTCGAACGGGGCGGTGTAGTAGTCGACAAAGTAAAGCCCAAGCAGGCGGCGCGCCGCATCGCTCAGCGCGTCGCGGCTCGCGACGATGCCAATCCAGCTCAGCAGCGGATGCGATAGCCAGGGCTCGAAGGACTCCAGCTCGGCGTCGCTGAACCCGCTGTGGAGATCGAGCAGCGCGGCACAGGCCTGTGGATTGTGCGAAAGCGCGTCGAGATCATGCAGGCTCGACGCAAAGCTGATCTTCCAGCCGCGTTGCGACAGAGCCCGGCACAGTGTGGCGTCGTGATGCTGCGACAAGTAGAGCAGCGGACGGTTGGCGTAAGCGCTCATACGATTTCCCCGGATCTTTTTATTGACGAAACCGCTGCCAGCAATTGCCGGACACCGGATTCGGTGGCCCTCAGGCCCGCTCCGGCCGCGTCGATGCCGCGTCGGCCAGGCGTCTTTCCCGAATTCTGTTTTTTGCCAGGCCTGCCATGCAGGCCTGGCTACACCCCTTGTGATGCCGGCGCACCGGCATCCCGCTCTGTTCGCGGTCCCCATCGCCGCCATGGTCATCCATGACTGGCTTTGACTGTCCAGGTTGCACGGGCCGCCCGCGCTGGCGCGACCCGTGGTTTCCTGAAAGACCTCACCTGTACTTCCCGGCTCAGACCACAACGGTATGCGTCGGTGCGAGCCGTTCCCTTCCGCGCGGCCCTGCGCTTACAGCACCAGCCCGAATCCCGCCCTGGGAAGCGGGGTCGTTCTGAAACTGATCTCCGTCGAACGTTTGCCAGTGTGTTGGCGCTTCGGTTTCAGACTTCCCCAATTCCAGGCTTCATGTTCGCGAGGACATATTCGCGACGAATGTGCCAGAGCCGGTTAAACGCATGAAATCAAAGGGGAAATTCTGGTTCTCCGAAAATTGCCCGGGCGTGGGAAAGTCAAAATGTTCCATTTTTGTTACTGCTCGGGTCGTCGCGTGCGGCTGGGCGTGGCGCACAAACGGTGCAAACGACACTCATACTCATCCACTTGTGGATGAAGGGGCATTTCCAGTCGGTCGGTCCCTCCGGACGTGGGGAGCGCTGTTGGAAACGCCTGAGGGCCACGACACTGAGTCGGCACGCGAAAGAGACCTCCGAATGGTTGCGCGTGTGTAACAGGTAACCGAGGCGATTACACGTAAGCGCACTTCACTGACCGGGTTATCCCCAGGCGCAATCGGCGTTGTGGCTTCTTTTGATCTTGTCGCCGTGCGCGTGGCGGCGCGATGACACGCCTTTGCACGAGTCGGCGGATGAGGCCACCAACTGCCATCCACCACATCTCATCTCTATGGATGGGATGGGTAGAAATTGCACGGTAGTTGGCATGACCGCGCAAATCGGTTGCATCCGTGAAACTCTGACCGCCGAAGAGTGTCGGCGCCGGGGCTTGCCACGGTAATGGTGCCTTTTGACCGAACGCTGATCCGCTGTGGTTCGTTGCATCAAACGAAATTGATTTGTATTGCCAACATTGGGCATCAAAACAATTTCAAGAGTGATACGTCGTGGCTTTGGCAGGCGTAGCGGAGTCCGCCGCCACTCCTGGCGCACCTGTTGCACAATCCAGCCCATGACGATGACCGCTCCTCCCAACCTCTCCTCTGCGTCCCCGCACGCAAAGCGTGCTTCCGATCCCCGCTGGCGCGTGCTGGCCGTGTTTTCGCTGGGCTTCCTGGTGTCCTATGTGTTCCGTGGCGTCAACCTTGGGTTTGCGCCGCACCTGACACGCGAGTTGGGCCTCAGTGCCGGCGACCTGGGACTGCTGACGAGTTTCTATTTCCTTGGCTTCGCCTGTGCGCAACTGCCGGCGGGCATCCTGCTGGACCGTTATGGCCCGCGCCGCACCGAGGCTGCGATGTTGCTCGTGGCGGTTGCCGGCTCGCTGGTGTTCGCGCTGGCGCCTGGCATGGCGGGCCTCGCTGCCGGCCGGATGCTGATCGGCGTCGGCGTGTCGGTTTGTCTGGGCGCGGCAATCCAGGCGCTGTCGATGTGGTTTCCCTTGTCGCGCATGCCGCTGCTCAATGGCGTGGTGATGGCCATCGGCGGCCTCGGTGCCGTGCTGGTGGGCACGCCGCTGGCGTGGCTGCTTTCGGTGGCGGACTGGCGCATGGTCAGTGCCGGGCTGGCGGGCGTGACGCTCGCGATGGCGGGGCTGCTGTGGTTCGGCGTTCCGGACACGCCGCGCGCCGGCAAGGAAAGCCTGCGCGAGCAGTTGCGCGGTACGCGCCAGATCCTGGCCAGCGAGCGTTTCTGGCGCGTGGTGCCGCTGACGTTGCTGAACCAGGGCGTATTCCTGGCGGTACAGACCTTGTGGGTGGGCGCTTTCCTGCGGGACGTCGGGGGCTTCGGGCCGGCCGCCAGCGCGCGGCTGGTGTCGGTGATCGGCATTGCCATGATGGTGGGCTGCGTCGGCTCGGGGTGGGCCGCGCGACACCTCGAGCGGGCGGGCATCAGCCTGTATGCCTTTGCCGGGGCGGGCATGACGGCGTTTATCGTGGTCCAGGTGCTGCTGCTGGCGCAGGTGCCACTGCCACCGGCGCTGCTGTGGGCGGCTTACGGGGTGTTCGGCTCGAGCGGTATCCTGACCTACGCCGTGCTGGCGCGCAGCTTTCCCGATGCGCTGATCGGCCGCGCCACCACGGCGCTCACGTTGACGGTGTTCCTCGCCACCTTTGCCTGCCAGGTGGGCGTGGGCTTCGTGCTCGATCTGTGGCCGGCGGTCGGCGGCTGCTATCCCATGCAGGCGCATAGGGTGGCGTGGAGCGGGCTGGTGGTGCTGCAGGCACTTGCGGCGGCGTGGTACGCCATGGGGGCGCGGCGTTCCCGTTGATCCAGCTCAGTAGATTCCCGGGATGACCCGGAACCGCACTTTCTCGCGATACAGGCGGTATTCGGGGTCGTCCGACAACAGCGCTTCCTCGCGGCTGATCCGCATGACCTGCAGCGTGTACAGGCCCGCATAGACCAGCAAGTTCTGCAGCCCGAAGTTGGTGAACAGAAAACCCATGTCGGCGACGAAATAGCTCAGGTAAATCGGATGGCGCATGAAGCGGTAAGCGCCGTTCGACACGATTCCCCGATTCGCTGGCAGGATGCCGAACGACAAACGCAGCGAAAGCTTTGCGTAGATCTGCCAGGCAATCCCCGCGGCCAGCAGGGCCGCGCCAAATGCTTCCGGCACAAGGTGCGCGCCGGGCGCCAGTTCGATGGCAAGGAAATAGTAGGTGCCGCCCAGCGAGCAGAGCACGGTGACCGGATTCCAGTCGCGCTTCTTCGGAACGCGCGCAAACAGGCTCAGGCCGAGCGTCAGGCAGTTCGCCAGCACGAGCAAAAGCAGGGTGATGCGCGATGGCGCTGTGAGCCAGTGCCGAATGGCGCCATACGCGAAGCCGCCAAGGAGCAGCGCCGTAGTGGTCCTCAGCGCGCACTCCAATACCAGCTCGCGGAAGTTGATCTTTGGCGCGACGCACGCTTGACCCGCTTGACCCGCTTGTACCAGGCTTTCCGACATGTTTCCCCCGTTCGCGCGGAAGTCAGGCGCTCCGCCTTTTTCACTGCAATCCCGTTGTGCAATCAGCTTAGTTGGCGCACGCCTGGCGCCATATCGGGCATAGGGATGTTTCGCGCGTGAACAGGTGCCGCGTTACACGATTGACTCGCGAGCGCAGGCGTGCCGAATCCGTCTTGGAACGTCGCGGCCAGGAATGGCATGCGCGAGATGCCGGCCTCTGCGTTCGGGCCGGTCTAGAGAACAAGCGGCCGGTCGTCCAGCTCGTTCGGGTTGCGGCCACCATCGGAGGGGAAGTGCGCCGCCAGCAGGTCATGAATGCTCGCCACGGCTGCCAGCACCGGACGCACGGACAGGTCCCGGGCCAGCCCCTGCGCCAGTTCATCGCAAAGCGCGCGCCACGTGTCGGCACCCACGCTGGCATCGATGCCCCGGTCGGCCAGCAACTCCACCGCATGATCCGCCAGGTTGATGTAGAGCAGCACCCCCGTGTGCTCTTCCGTATTCCACACCTCCAGCGCACCGAACAGGGCACGCGCCCGCGCTCGCGCCGTGGTGCCGCCCCAGGCATGGCCCAGTGGCAGGCTGGATTCGATGACCACGCGGATCTCTCCGCGGTGGCGCGCTTCGCCGGCGTGCACGGCGTCGTGCAGTTGCTGCTGCGCCGGTGCCGGGAAATAACGGCGGGCGGTGCCGGCGGTGGTGCCGAGGTGGCGCAGCGCGCGTCGCAGCGATGCCATGGTCCGCTCTCCTTACCAGTTGCCGGAGGCGCCGCCGCCGTCGAAGCCGCCGCCGCCTCCGCCGCTGAAGCCACCCCCGCCGCCCGAGCCGCCACCGAAGTCACCGCCGCCGCCGAAGCCGCCGCGACGTCCCCAGTCGCTGCCCATGCCGTAGCCGCCCAGTCCGCCGAGTCCGCCCGCGATCACGTCGCGGCCGCGCGGCGTGGTGATGATCTGCGGACCGCGCCGCCGCGTGGCGGCCGTCAGGAAGAAGAACACGATGATGGCCAGCGGAAACAGCACCGGCAGCCAGTCCGACCAGAATGACGATTCCTGCTTGCGCGGCTGCGGGCCGGCCAGGCCTTCCTTGTCGATGGTGGCCTGGATCGCGGAAATGCCGGCCGACAGCCCGCCATAGAAGTCGTTCTGGCGGAAGTGCGGGGCCATGATGTCCTGCAGGATGCGCTTGGACATGGCGTCCGTGAGCGAGCCCTGCACGCCGCGGCCAACCTCCAGCCGCATCTTGCGCAAGCCCGGCGGGTTGTCCTTGGCAATCAGGACGATCACGCCGTCATCGATGCCCTTGCGCCCGGCGCGCCAGGCGTCGGCCACGCGGATGCTGTAGGCGTCGATGGTCTCGGGCTCGGTGGTCGGCAGCATCAGGACGAAGATCTGGCTGCCGCGCTGCTGCTCGTACTCGGCCAGCACGTTTTCCAGCGCGGTGCGCTGGGGGGCGGATAGGGTGTTGGTCAGGTCCGTGACGCGCTGCGTCAGTGGCGGCACCGGTACGAAACCGTCATTGGCCGCCAGGGCCGGCATAGCCAGCGCGCTGGCCAGCCAGAGCAGCGCGGCCAGCCAGTGGCGCCAGGATCGGAAGGCGGGCAAATCCATCAGGGTGCCCATGATTGCCTTGCTGTCAGAACTTGACGGCCGGCGGTGTGGAGATGGCCTTCTCGTTTTCCACCGCGAACGAAGGCTTGACCTCGTACTTGAACACCATGGCCGTGAGATTGGTGGGGAAACTGCGCGCGAGCACGTTGTAGTCGCGCACGGCAACAATGTAGCGCTGGCGGGCCACGGTGATGCGGTTCTCGGTGCCTTCGAGCTGCGATTGCAAGTCGCGGAACGAGGCATCGGCCTTCAGCTGCGGGTAGTTCTCGGACACCGCCAGCAGGCGCGACAGGGCGCCGGACAACTCGCCCTGGGCCTGCTGGAAGCGCTTGAACGCTTCAGGATCGTTCAGGGTCTCGGGCGATACCTGGATTCTGGTGGCGGCGGCGCGTGCCTTGGTTACGGCCTCGAGCGTTTCGCGCTCGTGCGTGGCGTAGCCCTTGACCGTGTTGACCAGGTTGGGGATCAGGTCGGCGCGCCGCTGGTACTGGTTGACGACCTCGCCCCAGGCCGCCTTGACCGCCTCGTCCTTGGTCTGGAAGTCGTTATAGCCGCAGGCCGACAGCAGGCTGGCCAGGCAGGCCAGCAGCAGCCAGCGGAACCAGCCGGCAGCCCGGTTCGAGGAGGAGGGCAGGGGCAGAGAGGCGCGCATCGGGGGCTCCCGGGTTGAGGCGAATCTCAAGTGTAGCGCACGGCGCGTTACCGCCGGCGGCGACCCGGGGGAGCGGTCCGCGTCAGGCCGCGAAGGCCTTGCGCGCGGCGTCCAGCGTGGCCTGCAGGATGGCGTCGTCGTGGCAGGCCGAGACAAAGCCCGCCTCGAAGGCCGACGGTGCCAGGTACACGCCGTTATCGAGCATGGCGTGGAAGAAGCGGTTGAAGCGCGCGGTATCGCTTTTCGTGACTTCCGCAAAGCTGCCCGGCACGCCTTCGCGGAAGTAGAGGCCGAACATGCCGCCGATCGCGTCGGCGGCAAAGGGCACGCCGGCGGCGCGGGCGGCTTCGCCCAGGCCATCGGCCAGCTTGCGGGTTTGTGCGGCAAGCTTGTCATAGAAGCCGGGCGCCTGGATCAGCCGCAGCGTGGTCAGGCCAGCGGCCACCGCCAGCGGGTTGCCAGACAGCGTGCCGGCCTGGTACACGCCGCCCAGCGGCGCCAGCCTGGCCATGATGTCGCGCCGGCCGCCAAAGGCCGCCGCGGGCATGCCGCCGCCGATGACCTTGCCCAGGCAGGTCAGGTCCGGCGTCATGCCGTAGTGCGCCTGGGCGCCGCCCAGCGCCACGCGGAAGCCGGTCATGACTTCGTCGAAGATCAGCACGGCACCGTCGCGCGTGCATAGTTCGCGCATGGCCTTCAGGAAGGCGTCGCTCGCACGCACCAGGTTCATGTTGCCGGCGACCGGCTCGACGATCACGGCGGCGATCTCGCCCGCGTGCTTGGCGAACGCCTGCTCCAGCTGCTCGACGTTGTTGTACTCGAGCACCATGGTGTGGCGCGTCACGTCGGCGGGCACGCCTGCCGAGGACGGCGCGTTCTGCGTGGTGTCGGCAAAGGTCAGCAGGCCCGAGCCGGCCTTGACCAGCAGGCTGTCGGCATGGCCGTGGTAGCAGCCTTCGAACTTGATGATCAGGTCGCGGCCGGTGAAGCCGCGCGCAAGGCGCAGCGCGCTCATGGTCGCCTCGGTGCCGGAGGAAACCAGCCGCACCTGTTCGATGGACGGCACCAGCTTGCAGATTTCCTCGGCCATCTCGATCTCGCCTTCGGTCGGCGCGCCGAACGAGAAGCTGTGCGTGGCGGTCTCCTGCACGGCGCGCACCACCTCCGGGTGGGCGTGGCCCACGATCATCGGGCCCCAGGAGCCGATGTAGTCAATGTAGCGCTGGCCCTCGGCATCCCACATATAGGCCCCTTCGGCGCGCGTGATGAAGCGCGGCGTGCCGCCCACCGAGCGGAAGGCGCGCACGGGCGAATTGACGCCGCCGGGAATGGTTTGCTGGGCACGGTCGAAGAGCTGCTGGTTACGGGACATGGTCTGCCTGGTCTAAAACTCGGGAAACGCGTTCAAGCGGACGCGAACTGGCGCCAAAGGATGGGCAAAGCGGTGCAATGCGCGGGAATAGCGCGGCTTTTATCCCGTATTTGTACGCTAACGTGCGCGAACACGGCGGATTTGGCACGATTCTGGCTAACGCGGCTGGCGCCGTCGGCGCCGATTCGGTACCATCTGCGCTGAATTTTAATGGAGAGCGGCCAGAGCCTGTTATGGAATACAAGACTTGGATGTGCCTGATCTGTGGCTGGATCTACGATGAGGCTGCCGGCGCGCCGGAAGACGGTATTGCCCCGGGCACCAAATGGGAAGATGTGCCCATCAACTGGACCTGCCCGGAGTGCGGGGCCCGCAAGGAAGATTTCGAGATGGTGGCCATCTGAGGCCACGGCTCGCGGGCGTCGGGCGCGCGGCATCGCCGCGTCGCGCCGACGCGACAATTCGCCGGACCGTGCCGGTCGCTCCGGATTGACGGCCCTCCGGCGTCTTGTCACACTCTGTCGCAAAATGATCCTTCGTCCATCCCGCCATTTGGGGGTGGCAAAGGACGGAAAGGCAGGTGCGGGTTCCACGTGCCGCCACAGGCCGGTCTTATGACCGGCCTTTTGCAGGGAAGATTATTCGGGGTTCCGTCGGGGCGGCTGGCCAGGCCAGGCCGTCCCGCGCGGGTGTTCTCAAGAGATTGCCGGTGCTCCGCAGGGAGACGCTGGTCGCGGGAACAACATGCGGGTCGCACAACCAACAGAAAACCATTGGGTCAATGCCGGCGCCAGCGCGCAGCCGGAACCGGAGCCGGCGTCCGCGCCGGCATCGTCGCGCAAAGTGCTGGTGATCGATGATTCCAGCACCATCCGCCGTACGGCGGAGATCTTCCTGTCGCAGGCGGGCTATCAGGTCGTGCTTGCCGAGGATGGTTTCGAAGCGCTTGCCAAGGTCGGCGACATGCGTCCCGATCTCATCTTCTGCGACATCCTGATGCCGCGTCTCGACGGCTACCAGACCTGCTCGCTGATCAAGAAAAGTCCGCGTTTCCACGCCATTCCCGTGGTCATGCTGTCCTCGCGCGACGGCGTGTTCGACCGCTCGCGCGGGCGCCTGGTCGGCGCGCGCGATCACCTTGCCAAGCCCTTTACGCGTGACACGCTCTTGCAAGCCGTCCAGGCGTGCATGCCTGCCCAGGCGGCCGGCAACGCGCTGCCGGCATGACCCGGATTCAAGGAACTGACTCATGACAACCATCAACAAGATCCTCATCGTCGATGATTCGCCCACCGAAGCCCTGTTCATGTCCGACCTGCTCGGCAAGCAGGGCTTCAAGGTCTCCGTCGCCGGCAACAGCGAACAGGCATTCACGCGCCTGGAGGCCGAGGCCTTCGACCTGATCCTCATGGATGTGGTGATGCCCGGCCAGAACGGCTACCAGGCCACGCGCGCCATCAAGCGCGACGACCGCTTCAAGGATATCCCCGTGATCATGTGCACCAGCAAGGGCCTGGACACCGATCGCATCTGGGGCATGCGACAGGGGGCTTCGGACTACATCGTCAAGCCGGTCGACAGCAAGGAATTGCTCACCAAGATCGCGGCGCTGTCCCACTGACGGCACCCGTCATCAGCCAGTAAGCTGGAGACGCACATGAACGCGCCACGCCAAGACCTACGCACCCGCCAGACCCGCCTGCAGGATTACCAGGCCATGCTGGCCAGGCGCCTGCGCGAAGCCCGCAACGTGCCCGCGGCGGACAGCTACCTGGCGCTGCAGGTGGGCCAGCGCGGCTGGCTGCTGCCGCTGGCGCAGACCGGCGAGGTGCTCGACATGCGGCAGCCGAGCCGCGTGCCGCTGACGCAGCCGTGGTATGCCGGCCTGGTCAATGCGCGCGGCAACCTGCTGGGCGTGGTGGATTTCGGCCTGTTCTGCGGCGAGGGACCAACCCCGCTGCAGCCGGGCAGCAAGATCGTGGTGCTGTCGCGCCAGGTCGAGCGGGCCTGCGGCATCCTGGCCACGCGCGTGGTCGGCCTGCGCCACGCTGCGGACCTGCGTGCGCCCGCGCAGGACCCGGCGGCCGATGCCGCATGGGAAGGCCGGCATCTCCATGATGGCGATGGCCGGGCCTGGCAGGTGCTGGACGTGCGCGCGCTGCTCGATGCGCCGGCGTTCCTCCAGGCAGGCCGGGTCGCTGCATAGCCGCGTGCGGAGTTCCGGCGCCGTGGGTCGCGGTGTCGGGGGCAGCAGAATTAAGAATAAATAACGCGGCGGCGCGGGTCGAGGCCGCCCCAGACAACGATTCAACGGACAGAGGGTGCTATGGGGTTCAAGAAAATCAGCCTGGGAAGCCGGAAGCCGGCCGCCGACGCGGCTGCGGGCCTGGTGGAGGACCGCGCCGGCGCGGCATCGGCCGGCATGCGTGCCGGCGGGCTGGGCCGTTCCCCTGTCGATGCCGCGTCGTCATGGCTGGAACGCATGCCGTTCTCGTCGCAGCAGCGTGGGCTCACCATCGGCGTGGTGGTGTCGCTGGTGGCGCTGCTCGGCTCGGTGTACATGGACAACCGCATCGCCAACAACGCCGCCGCGCAGATCGAGATCTCCGGCGACATGCTGATGCACTCGCAGCGCCTGGGCAAGGCCGCGCCGGTGGCGCTGCTGGGCAACGTGCAGGCCTTCACGCAGCTGCGCCAGTCCAAGGAAGCGCTGGCCGAAGACTTGCAGGCCCTGCTCGCGGGCAGCGTCGAGAAGCAGGTGCGCGCCACCACGGGTGCGGCGCAGGCCCTGCTGGAAACCGCGATCAGTTCGTGGAAGCGCAGCGAGAAGAGTGCCGCCGACGTGCTCGCGCAGCAGCCGGTGCTGACCACGATCGGCCAGACGCTGCAGGTCTTCAACGCCTCGAACCCCGAACTGCTCGAGGCCGCGGAACAGGTTGCCGCGCTCAAGCTGCAGTCCGGCTCCAACACGCGCGAGGTCGCCGCCTCGGCGCAGCTGGTGATGCTGACGCAGCGCCTGGGCAAGAACCTGAACGAGTTCCTGTCGGGCGAAGGCGTGAACCCCGAGACGGCGTTCCTGCTCGGCAAGGACACCAACACCTTCCGCGAGACGCTCGACGGCCTGCTCAACGGCAGCGAGGCGCTGCGGCTCAACGCTGCGACCGATGCCGAGACGCGCGGCTACCTGCAGCAGCTTTCGCAACGCTTCGACGCGGTGCAGAAGACCACCCAGACGATCCTGCAGAACCTGCCCGGCCTGATCGCCGCCAAGCGCGCGCAGCAGCAGATCTTCAACGACAACGAAGCCCTGCGCGGCGAACTTTCCGCGCTGCAGAAGTCCTACGCCGAGGCGGCGCGCTTCCGTCCCGTGACGCTGGGCGCCACCTTGATTTCGGCGCTGATGACGCTGTTGTGCCTGGCCGGCCTGGCCGCGCTGTACCTGCGCGATTCGCGCCTGCGCGCCGTGGAAGCCGAGGCGCGCGAGCGTGAAGCCGAAACGCGCCGCCTGGAGGAAAAGCGTAACAACGACACCACGCAGAAGGCCATTCTGCAGCTGATGAACGAGCTGCAGGACATCGCCGACGGCGACCTCACGCGCCAGGCCACCGTGACCGAGGACATCACCGGCGCCATCGCCGACTCGGTGAACTACACGGTGGAAGAACTGCGCGAACTGGTGGGCCGCGTGCAGCAGACGGCCGGGGAAGTGACGCTGGCCTCGGGCCAGGTGCAGGCGACCTCCAACCAGCTTGCCACGACGACGGAAGAGCAGTCGCGCCAGATCCGCCAGACCGGTGAATCGGTGGTGGACATGGCCGACCGCATCACGCAGGTGTCGCGCGGCGCGGCCGAGTCGGCCAATGTGGCGCGCGCCTCGCTGACTGCCGCGGAGCAGGGGCAGCACGCCGTGCAGAACGCCATCGCGGGCATGAACGACATCCGCGAGCAGATCCAGGAAACGTCCAAGCGCATCAAGCGCCTGGGCGAGTCGTCGCAGGAGATCGGTGAAATCGTCGAGCTGATCTCGGACATTACCGAGCAGACCAACGTGCTGGCACTCAACGCCGCCATCCAGGCGGCGTCCGCCGGCGAAGCCGGCCGCGGCTTCACGGTGGTGGCCGAAGAAGTGCAGCGCCTGGCCGAACGCTCCGGCGAGGCCACCAAGCAGATCGGCGCGCTGATCCGCACCATCCAGACCGATACCCAGGATGCGGTGCACGCCATGGAGCGCAGCACGCAGGGCGTGGTGGAAGGTGCGCGCCTGTCGGACAATGCCGGCGCCGCACTGCAGGAAATTGGCCGCGTGTCGCGCCAGCTGGCCGAGCTGATCGAGCAGATTTCCCGCTCCACCTCGCACGAGGCGGACCTGGCCGGCGGCGTCGCCCGTCACATCGAACGCATTCTGCAGGCGACCGAGCACACCACCGCCGGTACCCGCCAGACCGCGAATTCGGTGCGCGAGCTGACGCAGCTGACCGAAG
This sequence comes from Cupriavidus sp. 22TCCZM04-2, assembly GCF_057798895.1. Classification (NCBI taxonomy): domain Bacteria; kingdom Pseudomonadati; phylum Pseudomonadota; class Betaproteobacteria; order Burkholderiales; family Burkholderiaceae; genus Cupriavidus; species Cupriavidus sp. 22TCCZM04-2. Next base: position 63,793 of record NZ_JBYOJS010000010.1, on the reverse strand, counting down.
AGCTCCGCAATTCCGTATCGCGGTTCAAGATTGCCTGACCTTGATGACGCCCGCTGTCGCGTCTGGACTGCCCCGCCTCGCGCGCAAAGGCCGCAATGGAAGCCGTGATGTCCTTGAATTCTCCCTTACCGCGTGACCCCGCCGAGCCGCTGCCGCAGATGCTGTCAGCGGACCTGACCCACGCGCCGCTGGCGGATGCGCCTGAGCCGGCCATGCCGGCCTCGCGCGACCTGTCCGTGCTGGCGTGGGTGGCACCGAGCCTGCGCGCCGCGCTGGACGATGCCGCGACCGAGCTGTCCCACTACGTCGACGAAGTCCAGCAGGCGCCCGAGGCGCTGGGCGCGCGCGATACCACGTCGCTGCGCCTGGCCGGTCAACAACTTCACCAGGCAGCGGGCGCCGTGCATATCGTGGGCCTGCGCGGGGTCGACCCGTACTGCCAGGCGTTGCGACGCCTGCTCGAGGGCCTTGACGGCGGCGGCGTGGCGGCCAATGCCGGCACGCTCGCCGTGTTCCGGACCGGCGTGCAGGCGCTTGCCGAATACGTCGACGACCTGATGGCAGGCGACGAGCAGGACCCGCTGCGGCTGTTCCGTCCGTATGCCGAGATCCTGTCGCTGCTCGGCGACGAGCGCGTGCATCCGGCCGACCTGTGGCTCGACGAGCTGCAGATGCTGCCCGGCATCCTGCTGCCCACGCGCAACGCAACGGCCGTCACGCGCGCGCGCCAGCGCTATGAAGCCGCGCTGCTCAAGGCGCTGCGGCTGCCCCTGCAGTGCACCGAGTCAGAGCGGCTGCGCGAAGCGTACCTGCCGTTGCAGGAAGCGCTGGACGACGTCCGCGCCGGCGAGCAGGAGGCGCGCCGCGCCACCGACCACCCGGACCGTGGCGTCTGGCATGTGCTGGCGCTGGTGTTCCGCGCCCTGGCCCACGGCTTGCTGCCGTCCGACCTGCTATCGAAGCGTTTTGCCGGCCGTGCCCACCTGTTGCTGCGGCAATACCAGCAGGGGCAGGTGCGCGTGCCGCAGGCCTTGCTCAACGATGCCATCTTCCTGCTGGTCTGCACCTTGTCCGCGCAGGAGGACCCCCCTCTGCACGGCGTGGACGAGATCGCCCTGACGACGGTGCGCGCCGATATCGCGCGCACCGTGCAGGCGTTCCGCCTCGACCGCGCGCACGCGACGCCCGGCGCCGACCACCGTTTGCGCTACTACGGCTGGCTCGATCCGATCGACACCCGCAACCTGCAGCAGGCCGCTGCGGGGCTGGAGCGTGCCGCCGAAGGCGATCCCGCGGGCTGGGAGATCGCGCTCGCGGCGCTGGCCGAGGCCGCGCAGCCGCTCGCGCAGCCGGCCCTGCAGCTGTGCCTGTCGCAGGCCGCGCTCCGGCCCGGCGCGGCACCCGACCGCCACGAGGCGCTCGGCGCCACCGGCATCGCCGTGTTCCTGTCGCGGGCGCTGGCATTGCCCTGGCGCGTGCATGGCATGAGCCCGAATCCCACGGCAGCGGTCTTCGCCGCGCGCTGCGAGGAACTCGCGCAATGCCTGGCCGACCCGGCCGCCGTGGCGCCGGCGTGGCTGGCGCGCATGGCCGACGAAGCCCGCGCCCAGGCGGCGCGCGTGCAGGCCGTCGCGCAGTTGCGCGCGCAGCTGGACGGCGGCGAATCGTGGCTCGATACCTATGACCGCAACGCGGCCCGGCCCGATGCCGGGACCAGCCTGGCGGAAGCCGTGCAGGCCTTCGAGGCGTTGCGCGCCACGCTGGATGCGTTGCTGGACACCGATGGCCTGCCGCACGGGCTGAACGACGACGCGCAACAGGCCGGTGAGGCCGTGCAGGAGGCGGTGCGTCAAGCCGGCAGGCTCGGCGCCGGCGTCGACGAGACCTTGCGCGGCGAGACCCTGTCCGCCATCGCCGAGACGCTGGGCACCGTCCATGCGTTTATCGATGCGCTGGAGCTGGGCCGCAGCCGCCACGAAGCCGAGGACGAGGAACTCGACGAAGCGCTGGCGCTGCGCCAGACGGGCGCGGTCGGCAACGATCCGCTGTCGGTGGCACGTGCCGCGGCCAGCGAAGCCATCCGCACCGGCGCCACTGCCGACACGCCACCGGTCCAGCGACTGCGCACCGCGCTGCAGACGCTGATGGACCAGGCTGCCATCGACGACAATGCCGCGCTGCGCCGCCAGGCCACCGAAGCCAGCACGCAGCTCAATGCGTGGCTGGCCGGCAGCGACACATCGGGTGAACGGCTGGTGGCGGCACTGGCCGAGCCGATGCCGGTCGTCCCGCAGGGGGCCGGACCGACGATGGCGCCCGACGATGGCGCCGCGCTCGATGCCGAACTGTTCGGGATCTTCCTGCACGAGGCCGACGAAGTTCTCGGTGGCATTGCAGGCGACCTGGGTTCGGGCCTGGACGCGCTCGGCGATGCCGATACGCTTAGCCGCATCCGGCGCGCTTTCCATACGCTCAAGGGCTCGAGCCGCATGGTCGGCCTGCATCGCTACGGCGAAGCGGCCTGGGCCGTGGAGCAGGTGATGAACCTGTGGATCGCCGAGGCACGCGAGCCCGTGGCGGCCCTGCTCAGCCTGCTGCGCCGCGCGCACGCGGAGTTGTCCGCGTGGGTGGCGCTGCTGCATCGCGATGCCGGCGCGGTCCATGACATCGCGCCGCTTGTCGCCGCGGCCGAGGCGGTGCGCGATCCGCAGCCGGAAGCGCCCGCAGTTTCCGACACGGCGGAGCCGGAACAGGTCTTCATCGACGGCGCGCCGGTACCGGGCACCATGGTTGCGGAGGCATCCGAAGCTGCGCCCGAGGCCGGGAGCGAGGCGCCCGCCGCCGCTCCCGACGACGACAACGTCATCCCGTTCCGCCTGTCTGGCGCGCTGTCCGGCGAGGACGACAACTTCAAGGTCATCGGCCCGATCCGCATCGGCCTGCCGCTCTACAACGTCTACCTGCAGGAGGCCGACGATCTCCTGCGCCAGTTCGCCACCGACATTTCCGAGTGGCGCCATGAGAACCACCCGTGCCCGAGCGAGCTGGCGCTGCGCGTCGCTCACACGCTGCAGGGCAGCGCCTCGACGGTGGGGCTGGAACCCGTGCGCGAGATTGCCGAGGCGCTCGAACAATTGCTGCTGCAGCTCGGCGCGCACCCGGTCGCCATTCACCCCGGTGATTTCCGCCTGCTGGAGCAGGCGGTCGAACGGTTGCGCGGCATGCTGCATCAGTTCGCCGCGGGGATCTGGCCCGAGGCGGATGCCAGCCTGCACCGCAGCCTGACCGAGTTCGGCGAGCGCGCACTGCTGCGCCCGCGGGTCCAGGTGCCGGCTCCGCAGGCGCCGGCCGAGCCGGATGGCTCCGTGGCCAGCCTGTTCGGTCAATTGCCCGCGCACGTTCCGGAGCCGGAAGCGAACGCAGAACCCCCCGCAGCGGAAAAGCCAGCCCAGCCGGCATCCCCGGCATCGCAGGCACCGCAGGCACCGGCGGCGGTGACGCATGACGCGGTGGTGATTCCGTTGCCGACGCCCCCCCGTCCGCTGCCGGTGGCGGTCGTGCAGGCCGATACCACCGAACTGGACGCTACCCTCGTCGAGATCTTCCTGGAGGAAGCGCACGGCAGCCTGCCCGAACTCGGCCGGCTGGTGCGCACGTGGGAAGCGGCGCCCGAAGACGCCAGGCAAGGTGGCCTGGTGCTGCGCGCACTGCATACGCTCAAGGGCAGTGCGCGCATGGCCGGCGCCATGGCGCTGGGGCAGGCCGCGCACGAGATGGAAACGCTGCTCGACGCGAGCCTGCGCGCGCAGCGCGTCGGTCCGCAGCTGTTCAGTCGCCTGTATGCGTGGTACGACCGGATCCTGATGCATGTTGAGGCCCTGCAGGCTGGCCGCCTGCTCGTGCCGGACGATCCTGACGTCATCAACGGGCTGGCCGCGCCGGAACCGCCCGCTACGCCGGTGATGGCCAGCGTCGCCGCCCCCAAGACGGAAAGCGCGGAAAGCACGGAAAGCGCGGGCGCGGCGTTGCCGGTGCCGCTCGGCACGGCCACGGCTGGCGCGCCGGCGCAGGTACCGGTGCCGGACGCGTCCGAGCGCCAGCGCGCATTGGTGCGCGTGCAGGCCCGCGCGCTCGATACGCTGATCAACGAGTCCGGCGAAGTCGGCGCCACGCGTGCGCGGCTGGAAAGCGAACTCGATTCCATGCGCGCCTACCTGGGCGAACTGAACGACAACGTGGCGCGCCTGCGCGGCCAGTTGCGCGAGATCGAAATCCAGGCGGAATCGCAGATGGCCTCGCGCATTGCCGACGCCCAGCACAAGCAGGACTTCGATCCGCTCGAATTCGACCGCTTCACGCGCTTCCAGGAACTGACGCGGATGATGGCCGAGTCGGTCAACGACGTGGCTACCGTGGAGCAGAACCTGCACCGCGGTTTCGATCGCACCGCCGGCGACCTGGCCGCACAGGCGCGGCTCACGCGCGGCCTGCAGCGCGGGCTGATGCAGGCCCGCATGGTGCAGTTCGACGCGCTGGCCGAGCGCCTCTATCGCGTTGCACGCCAGTCCGCCGCGGAGACCGGCAAGGAAGTCAGGCTGCTGATCAAAGGCGGTACGGTGGAGGTCGACAGGTCCGTGCTGGACCGCATGGCCGGCCCGATCGAGCACCTGATCCGCAATGCCGTGGCGCATGGCATCGAAACAGCGGAAGTCCGGCGCGCCGCTGGCAAATCGGCGGCCGGCTCGCTGACGCTGGAAGTGCAGCAGGAAGGCAACGAGGTCGTGCTGCATTTCGTCGACGATGGCGCGGGGCTGGACCTCGCGCGGATTCGCGCACGCGCCGTGGAGCGCGACCTGCTGGCGCCTGACGATGACGCCAGCGACGCGCGGCTGACGGAGATGATCTTTGCGCCCGGGTTCTCGACGGCCGATTCGGTCTCGGAGCTTGCCGGGCGCGGCGTGGGCATGGATGTCGTGCGCGCGGAAACCGTGGCACTGGGCGGACGCATCACGCTGTCGACCGCGGCCGGCCGCGGCACCACGTTCACGGTGCACCTGCCGCTGACCACGGCGATCACGCAAGTGCTGGTGGTGGGGCTGGGCGGGCGCATGTATGCGCTGCCGAGCGGCATGATCGACCAGGTCCAGCAGCTGCGCACGCAGGCCCTGCTTGATGCCTATAACCAGCGCCAGATCACCGTGGCCGGCAACGCCGTGCCGTTCCATTACTTTGGCGCGTTGCTCGAGGAAAGCGCGGCGACGCCGTCCGGCCGCAAGTATTCGCCGGTGGTGGTCGTGCGCAGCGGCACCGAGCGCGTGGCGGTCCATGTGGATGAAGTGGTGGGCAACCGCGAAGTGGTGGTCAAGCACATCGGTCCGCACCTGGCGCGCCTGGAAGGCATTGCTGGCGCCACCACCATGGGCGACGGCGAAATCGTGCTGATCTACAACCCGGTGGTGCTGGCCCAGCGCTTCGCGCGCGTGCGCGGCGAAGCAGCGCCCGCGGCCATGCAGTTGCCCGCTGCGCAGTCGCTGGGCGCGGTGGCCGAACTGGACGGCGATGGCGCCGCGACACCGGTTCCTGGACTGGTGATGCAGCCTACCGTGATGGTGGTGGACGATTCGCTGACCGTACGCAAGGCGGCGCATCGCCTGCTGTCGCGCGCCGGCTACGAGGTACTGCTGGCCCGCGATGGCGTCGATGCGCTCAAGCAGCTCCAGGACGTGATGCCGGACGCCATGCTGGTGGACATCGAGATGCCGCACATGGACGGCTTCGACCTGACCCGCAACGTGCGCGCCGACAGCCGCACCGCCCACATGCCGCTGGTGATGATCACCTCGCGCACGGCCGAGAAGCACCGGCGCTATGCGCAGGAAATCGGCGTGGACGTGTATCTCGGCAAGCCCTACAACGAGGACGAGTTGCTCGGCACGCTGCAGCGGCTGATCGGCGCACGTGCCGCCAATATGGCAGGTTCGGTCGCGCAGATGCTTGGGGATCAGCCGGAAGCCTGAAGCGGCTTGCGGGGCGCAGGCATGACAGAGTGGGCCGCCCCGAGGCGGCCCGCTTGCCTTGCGGACTTCGCTAAGCGAGTTCGATCAAGCGAGTTCGATCAAGCGAGCCGGCGCTCTATGCGCGCGGCTACGCAGTCAGTCACCAGCGCATCTGCGCATTGTGCGTGCCCGTGCTCACGACTTGCGTCTTGGTCCGGCCCTCATACGTCGCCCGCACGTTGTAGCTGCCCGTCGGTGCGCGCAGCAGGCACTTCGGGCCGTCCGCCACGAAGTTCGCGACTTCGCGCCCGTTGCGTGTCAGGCTCACGGTGACGTCCGACAGGTATTCGCCGCGCGGGCCCTGCGTGAAGAGCAGTCCCATATTGTAGTTGCCGGATTTCGCGTCCAGCGCGCGCTGTTCATCCGTGGCCACACCGCCGCAGATGTAGGTCACGGAGCCGGCCTTGCGCGGCACCATCGCATCGCGCGGCGGTGGCGGCGCAGGCGTAGCCAATGGCGGGGAGGGCGCTGGCGGGGAGGGCGCTGCCAGCGGCGGCGACGGTGCTGCCGGAGCCGTGTTGATCGGCGCGGGAGTCTGCGCAGGTGCCGCTGCCGGCGGTGTTGCCGTCGTGGGCGGCATCGATGGCGTGTCCAGTGCCGGCGGAGCGGGCGTCATGGGCGACGCCGCCGCATCCGCCGGTGCCGTGTAAGTCTGGGCTTGTCCCGCAGCCGGCACGAATGCAAACATTGCCAATGCGCAGGCGCCCGTGAGAAGCGCCAGCCGCCGTGCCTTTGCGCGCCATTCCGGCGTGCCTTGCAGGTGGCTGGGGCGGGGTATTTGTAGCGAGTGTTGCCGCATCTTGGCCTCCTTGACGAAAGAGGAAAGGACAGTGCCGCCAGCGCCCCTTGCGGGGGCAGGCAGTTGTCTATTCCATGCTAAGGAGAGATGCTGGCCCGCACTGCCCGTCAGGCTCCTACATGCATGTCGGCGGAGGGCGTTTCGCGGGAGGCGGGCGGCGCGCAGGCCACCCGCGATGTGCACGCCGCGGCAATCCGCGGCGATCCAGCCAGTGTGGGAGGCGGAGGAAGGATTACGATTTGCGGCCGACCAGCCTCGCCGGGACCGACAACGTCAGTGCGGCACCCACCACCAGGCAGGCGGCGAGCAGGTACATGCCGGAATCCGTGCTGTGGGTCAGGTCCTTGAGCCAGCCCACCGCATACGGGCTCAGGAAGCCGGCGAGGTTGCCGAGCGAATTGATCAGGGCGATGCCGGCGGCAGCGCCGGTCCCGGCCAGGAACGCCGTGGGCAGGCTCCAGAACAGTGGCAGCGTGGTCAGGATGCCGATGGTGGCCAGCGTGAGCGCCACCATGGCCAGGGCGGTGCTGTCATGCCATTGCACCGAGAGCACCAGGCCCAGCGCGCCCAGCACGGCCGGGATCGCAATGTGCCAGCGGCGCTCGCCCGAACGGTCCGCGCTGAACGCGACCACCACCATGCCGACCACGGCGCAGCCATAGGGAATGGCGGTCAGCAGGCCGATGTCCAACGCGCCCTTGACGCCGGTCTGCTTGATGATGGTCGGCAGCCAGAAGCTCACGCCATACAGGCCCATCACGAAGCAGAAGTAGATCGCACTCATCAGCCACACGCGCGGGCTCGACAGCACGGTGCCGATGGGCGGGTCTTCCTTGTGCGCGTCTTCGCTCGCGATATTGCGCTGGAGCAGCGCTTTCTCGTCGGCGCTGAGCCAGCTGGCGTGCGCGATGCGGTCATCGAGGTAGGCCAGCACCACCAGGCCGACCAGGATCGACGGGATGCCTTCGAGCAGGAACATCCATTGCCAGCCGGCCCAGCCGTTGTGGCCGTCGAAGGCCTGCATCGCCCAGCCCGACAGCGGGCCGCCGATCACGCCCGACAGCGCGATGGCGGTCATGAAGAACGTGGTGGTGCGCCCGCGCCGGTTGGCCGGGTACCAGTAGGTCAGGTACAGGATGATGCCGGGGAAGAAGCCGGCTTCCGCGATGCCAAGCAGGAAGCGCAGCACGTAGAACATGGTCGGCGTGGTGACGAACATCATCGCCGCGGAAATCACGCCCCACGTGATCATGATGCGCGCGATCCAGATGCGCGCGCCGACCTTGTGCAGGATCACGTTGCTCGGCACTTCGAACAGGAAGTAGCCGATAAAGAAGATGCCCGCGCCGAGACCGTAGATGGTCTCGCTGAACTTCAGGTCGCTGAGCATCTGCAGCTTGGCAAAGCCCACGTTGACGCGGTCCAGGTAGGCCACCACGTAGCACAGCAGCAGGAAAGGCACCAGCCGCCAGCTCACCTTGCGGTACGTGGCGTCTTCAAACGCGGCGTCGCCGACGCCGGGATTCACTGCAGTCGTTGTCATGCTGTCTCCTCGGGATGATTGCGCTTCTACGACGCTTCTACGATCGGTGATGCAGCTACAGCTACAGCCATGGCACGGACGACGCTACACCTATACGCAGCGGCCGCCGTCCACTTCAATGCAGGTGCCGGTGATGAACGCGGCTTCGTCGCTGGCCAGGTACAGGCAGGCGTTGGCGACATCCGACGGGGTCGACATGCGTCCCATCGGGATGGTGGCAAGGAATTTGGCGCGGTTCTCCGGCGTATCAGGCATGCCCATGAATTCTTCGAGCAGCCCGGTCGCGCCGATCACGGGATTGACGCAGTTGACGCGGATGTTGTCCTTGCCAAGCTCGGCCGCCATGGCCTTGCTGGCGGTGATGACGGCGCCCTTGCTGCCGTTGTACCAGACCAGGCCCGGGCGCGGCCGGATGCCGGCGGTCGAGGCGATATTGACGAACACGCCGCCGCCACGCTGGCGGAAATGCGGAATGAAAGCGCGCGCCGACCAGAAGATGCTCTTGACGTTGACCGCGTAGACGCGATCGAACTCGTCCTCGGTCACTTCCATGATCGGCTTGTTGCGGTGCGTGGTGCCGGCGTTGTTGACGACGATATGCACGTCGCCGAAGGCGGCCAGCGCGGCATCGCGCATGGCTTCGGTGTCGGCTTCGCGCGCGACGTCGGCGCGCACCGCGCCGGCCTGGCCGCCGGCCTCGCGAATCGCTGCGGCGACACGCTCGGCGGCGTCTTCGCGCAGGTCGGCCACCATGACGCGTGCGCCTTCGCGGGCGAATGTGTGCGCGATGCCTTCGCCAAAGCCGGACCCGCCGCCGGTTACTACGGCCACCTTGTCTGCCAGTCTCATCGCTCGTCTCCTTGGGTTTGTTATGTCGTGCGGCGCTTCAGGGTGCTCAATGCGCGAACGGCCCGCGCCCGCGCAAGGCATTCGCCACCATCATCACCGCCAGCAGGAACGGAAGCGCCACATACAGGCACCAGTGCACGCGATCGCCCACGGTATCGCCCCACTTGCGCTTGAAGACCTGCAGGCGCGGCATGCCGGATGGGTTGGTGGCGCGCTTGTTCTTCACATGCCAGGCCATCCAGAAAAAGAAGATGGCAAAGGCGATCGACAGGAAATTGATGTTACCCATGTTGAATGGCAATGGTTTTCAGGGTGGTAAAGGCGTAGAGGGCTTCGAAGCCCTTTTCGCGGCCGTAGCCGGACTGGCCGGTGCCGCCGAAGGGCAACTCCACGCCGCCGCCGGCACCGTAGTTGTTGATAAAGACCTGGCCCGCGCGCAGCTTGCGCGCCAGGCGAAGCTGCCGCCCGCCGTCACGTGTCCACAATCCCGCCACCAGGCCGTACGGCGTACCGTTGGCCAGGGCGATGGCTTCGGCTTCTGAGTCGAACGGCATCGCAGCCAGCAGCGGGCCGAACACTTCCTCCTGCGCCAGCCGGTGCGCGGGCGGGACATCGCGGAACAGCATCGGCACCTGGTAGTAGCCGGACTCCGGCGCTTCTCCGACGATCTGGCCCTGCGCCATCACGGCGATGCCGGCGTGCTGCGCATCGGAGACGAAGTCCCACACGCGCTGCTGCTGCTTGCGGCTGATCAGCGGGCCGCATTCCAGGTCCAGCTCCGAAGGGCCGACCCGCAGCGATTCGAACACCGATGCGAGCCGGTCCAGCAGCGCATTGTAAAGCGGGCGCTCCACCAGCACGCGGCTGCCCGCCGAGCAGGTCTGGCCGGCGTTCTGGATGATGCCGTTGACGATCACCGGCACCAGCGCATCCACATCGGCATCGGCAAAGATGATCTGCGGCGACTTGCCGCCCAGTTCCAGCGTGACCGGCACATGGTTCTCGGCGGCAAGCTGGGCCACCTGCTTGCCGGTCTGCGGCGAGCCGGTGAACGAGATGTGGTTGATGCCCGGGTGGCGCGCCAGCGCGGCGCCAGCCTCATGGCCGTAGCCGGTGACGATATTGAGCGCGCCTTCGGGCAGGCCGGCCTCGGCGGCAATTTCGGCCACGCGCAGCAACGACAGGCAGGCGTCCTCGGCCGGTTTGACCACGCAGGCGTTGCCGGTGGCCAGCGCCGCGCCGACGCTGCGGCCAAAGATTTGCAGCGGGTAGTTCCACGGGATGATGTGGCCCGTCACGCCATGTGGCTCGCGCAGCGTGAGCACCGTGTAGCCCGGGTTGTACGGAATGGTCTGGCCGTGCAGCTTGTCGACCGCACCGGCGTAGAACTCGAAGTAGCGGGCCACGGCGCGCGCATCGGCGCGGGCCTGTCGTAACGGCTTGCCGGTGTCGCGGGCTTCGAGCGCGGTCAGCTCTTCTTCGTGGGCGATCAGCGACAGCGCCACGCGGTTGAGCAGGCGCACGCGCTCGGCCGGCGCCATGGCGCCCCAGGCGCCATCGGCCGCTTGCCGCGCGGCGTGCACCGCGACGTTGATGTCAGTGGCGTTGCCGCGGGCGATCTCGGCAAAGGGTTCGCCGCTGGACGGGTCGAACACCTTGATGCGCAGGCCGTTGTCGGGCGCGATCAGGCGGTTGGCAACGAAATGCTGGGCATGCATGCGGGGTCTCCGGGAGGCTTGCGCGGGGTTTCCGGTGCGAATATGGACGAATCGGGACCGATCGGGACAAATCGGCGTGGCTCGGAATTCAGCGCTGGCTGAAGAATTCGCCATTATCGCGCAGCCCGGGCGGCGCGCAAGGCACGGTCTTTGTCAGCCTCGGGTCAGGGGCGAGCCGCTATAATGCCCGCCATCCATAAACACACCGCAGGCATCTGGAGAATCGCATGAGCTTCAATCTCGTCTCCCCGGGCAAGGACATCCCCAACGATTTCAACGTCATCATCGAGATTTCCGCCCAGAGCGATCCGGTGAAGTACGAGGCCGACAAGGAAACCGGCCTGCTGTTCGTGGACCGCTTTATCGGCACCGGCATGCGCTATCCGGCCAACTACGGCTTCATTCCGCAGACGCTGTCGGGCGACGGCGACCCGGTGGATGTGCTGGTGCTGAGCCCGTTCCCGATCCTGGCAGGCGCCGTGGTGCGCTGCCGTGCACTCGGCATGCTCAAGATGACCGACGAGTCGGGCGTGGACGCCAAGCTGGTCGCCGTGCCCCTGGACAAGCTGTCGCCGGCCACCGCCTTCATGAAGGGCCTGTCGGACGTGCCGCAGAACCTGCTCGACCAGATCAAGCACTTCTTCGAGAACTACAAGGCACTGGAGGCCGGCAAGTGGGTCAAGGTGGAAGGCTGGGCCGGCATCGAGGAAGCGCACAAGGAAATTACCGACGGCGTCGCGAACTTCAAGAAGTAATGTAATTGCCGCCAGCCTGGCAATTTATGCGTCGTTCTCGCGCAAACCTGAACAGCTGCTGAACGAACCCCGCCACGGCGGGGTTTTTTATTGCGAGAAAGCTGACCGTCGGCAAGCCGTGCAACCGGACGTGGGAGTACGCTATCGGTATCCCTAAAATCACAGGAGTCCCTATGAACCGCCTGCAGAGCGTGCCTGGTGCCATCGATTTTTCCGGAACCGCGCGCCGCTACGATGGACTGGCCATTTTCTTCCACTGGACGGTGTTCCTGCTGGTCGCCGTCGCCTATGCGGCAATCGAGCTGAAAGGCTTCGCCGGCAAGGGCACGCCGGCCCGGTCGCTGGCCATGGCAACGCATGAGTGGGCTGGCGTGCTGGTTCTTGTGCTGGCCGTGCCGCGCCTGCTGTGGCGTCTTGTGCATGGTGCGCCGACGGCGGAACCGGGGCCGCGCTGGATGCACTGGGCAGGGGAGGCGATGCACTGGGTGCTGTACCTGTATATCGTGGCCCAGCCGATCCTTGGCCTGCTCGCCCTCAATGCCGGCGGCCACCTGCTGGCGCTGCCCGCGCTCGGCATCGAGATTCCGGCGCTCGTGGGACCTGACCAGGCGCTGAAGAACCAGGTCAAGGAGATTCACGAAACGCTGGGAACGGCGTTCTATCTCGTGATCGGCTTGCACGCCATGGCGGCGCTGTTCCACCACTACATGCTGGGGGACAACACCCTGCGCCGCATGTGGCGGCGCTGAGCCGTCAGTCCCGCTGGGCGAACGGCGTGCGCTCGTTCAGTTCGTCCAGGTAGGCATCGATGCCTTCGCGTTCGCGTACCAGGAAGCGCTCCACGGCGTCGGCAAAGGCCGGATGCGCGAGCCAGTGCGCCGAGCGCGTGGGCACGGGCAGGAAGCCCCGGGCCATCTTGTGCTCGCCCTGCGCGCCGCCTTCAAAGGTGCCGATGCCGTGGCGGATGCAGAACTCCAGCGGCTGGTAGTAAGCGGTCTCGAAGTGCAGGCACGGGTGATACTCCAGCGCGCCCCAGTAGCGTCCGTACAGCGTGCTGATGCCCGGCGTATCGTCATAGACGAGCAGTGAGCTGGCGATCGGCTGCCCCGCGCGCTCGGCGATCACCAGCAGCAGGTGCTGGGGCATGGCCGCACCGATGCGCCGGAAGAAATCCAGGTTCAGGTACGGCGTCGAGTGGTGCTCGCGGTAGGTCTGGCGGTAGCAGCGGTTGAAGAAGCGCCAGGCCTCGTCGTCGATCTGCGTGCCGCGCAGGTGGCGGAAGGTGATGCCGGCTTCGGCTACATGGCGGCGCTCGGCGCGGATGTTCTTGCGCTTCTTTTGCGACAGCGTGGCGAGGAAATCGTCGAAGCTCGCATATCCCGTATTGGTCCAGTGAAACTGCACTCCATGCCGCATCATCATGCCGGCCTGTTCCATCAGGTCGGCCTCGGCATCGTTGGGGAACAGGACGTGCAGCGATGACATCCCGCTGTCCGCCGCCAGTGCCAGCGCGAGCTGCAGCAGCATCCGTCGCGCGTCGGTGTTCCCGGCGAGCAGCCGCGCGCCGCGCACGGGCGAAAACGGGATGGCCGACAACCACTTCGGGTAGTACTCCAGGCCATTGCGCGCGTAGGCATCGGCCCAGGCCCAGTCAAACACGTACTCGCCATACGAATGCGCCTTCGCGTACAGCGGCATGGCGCCCGCGAGCCTTTCCGGCTGGCCGTTGGCAGCGGGTGCCCACAGGGTGAGATAGCGCGGATTCCAGCCCGTGTCTGCGCAGGCGCTGCCGCTGGCATGCAGCGCGTGCAGGAAGGCGTGGCGCAGGAAAGGGGTGGCGTCAGGATCGGTGGCGACCAGGGCATCCCAGGTATCCGCAGCGATTTCGGCGAGATCCGAGACGATCTCGGTCCGGTAGTCCCGCATGCTGCCAGGCTCAGGCGGTCCCGCGGCTTGCCGCGTGTCGAGTGCGTCGCCCTGGTTGCAAGATTCCGACTGCATTGCGCCTGATTCCCTGTCTCCAACGATCGGGCCGAGTCTACCGGAAACCGCCCGATACCGCCGCACGCCGCTCCTGCCGCAGCGTCGACGTGCGCTGCGTCGTAAAATGGCGCATGGCCGTCACAGTGCGGCCCCCAGATTCCCCGATGCCGCCGGCCCACGCCGGCCCACGCCGGCGCGCTGCAGACGCCGGCAAAGGCCCGATATGAAGAATCCGTTTTTCAACCTGTATTCCCACGGCTTTGCGCGCGTGGCGGTGGGCGTGCCGGTCTGCCGCGTGGCCGACCCGGCCTTCAATGCGGCCGAAACCATCGCGCTGGCGACGCAGGCGGCAAAGCAGGGCGCCGTGCTGGTCGCGTTCCCGGAACTCGGACTCCCGGCCTATACCTGCGACGACCTGTTCCACCAGCGTGCGCTGCTGGATGCCTGCGAAGCGGCGCTCGGCACGATCGTCGACGCCTCGCGCAAGCTGTCGGCGGCGCTGATCGTGGGCATGCCGCTGCGCGTCGAACACCAGTTGTTCAACTGCGCCGTGGTGGTGGCGCGGGGCCGCGTGCTGGGCGTGGTGCCGAAGTCCTACCTGCCGAACTACTGGGAATTCTACGAGGCACGCCAGTTCAGCGAAGCCGACAATGCGGCCACCGATTCCGTCCGCCTGCTCGGCCAGGACGTGCCATTCGGCGCCGGATTGCTGTTCGAGATCGAAGACATTCCGTTCTTCCGCTTCCATGCCGAGATCTGCGAAGACGTGTGGGTGCCGGTCCCGCCGTCGTCGTTCGCCGCGCTGGCGGGTGCCACGGTGCTGGTCAACCTGTCGGCGTCGAATATCGTGATCGGCAAGGCGGGCTACCGGCACCAGCTCGTGTCGCAGCAATCGGCGCGTTGCCTGGCGGCTTACCTCTATACCTCCGCCGGCAAGGGCGAGTCTTCCACCGACCTGGCGTGGGACGGCCAGGCGCTGATCTGCGAGAACGGCGAACTGCTGGCCGAATCCGAGCGCTTTGCCGATACCTCCCACCTGCTGTTCGCCGACGTGGACGTCGAACGCCTGTCGCGCGAGCGCATGCACCAGGTCACCTTCGGGCACTCGGTGCGCCGGCACAAGGCCGAGGTGGACAAGTTCCGCGTGGTCCATTTTGCGCTGGATGTGTCGCTGGACAAGGCGCTGCCGCTGGACCGCAAGGTCGCGCGCTTCCCTTACGTGCCGGCCGACCCGCGCCAGCGCGACGAGCGCTGCCACGAGGTCTACAACATCCAGGTGCAGGCGCTGGTGCAGCGGCTGTCTGCGAGCAAGATTTCAAAGGTGGTGATCGGCGTGTCCGGCGGGTTGGATTCCACGCACGCGCTGCTGGTGTGCGCCAAGGCGATGGACCGCCTGGGGCTGCCGCGCTCGAACATCCTGGCCTACACCATGCCGGGCTTTGCCACCAGCGAGCGCACGCTGAGCCAGGCGCGCCAGCTGATGGAACTGGTCGGCTGCACGGCGCGCGAGATCGATATCCGCCCGAGCTGCCAGGCGATGCTGAAGGACCTGGACCATCCCTACGCACGCGGCGAGAAGGTCTATGACGTGACCTTCGAGAACGTGCAGGCCGGCGAGCGCACCAACCACCTGTTCCGGCTGGCCAACCACAACGGCGCGATCGTGATCGGCACCGGCGACCTCAGCGAACTGGCGCTGGGCTGGTGCACCTACGGCGTGGGCGACCATATGTCGCACTACAACGTGAATGCCAGCGTGCCCAAGACGCTGATCTCGCACCTGGTGCGCTGGGTGGCGGAAACCGGGCAGGTCGGGGAAGGCGGTTCGGATGTGCTGATCAACGTGCTGGATACGGATATCAGCCCGGAACTGGTGCCCGGCGATTCGAACCACGGCCCGGAGCAGAAGACCGAAAGCACCATCGGTCCGTATGAGCTGCAGGACTTCAATCTCTACTACACGCTGCGTTTCGGCTTTGCGCCGTCGAAGATCGCCTTCCTGTCGCTGCATGCCTGGGGCGACCGCGAGCGCGGCATCTGGCCCAATGGCCCGCATGTGGCGCGCAACCAGTACGGCCTGCCCGATATCAAGCGCAACCTGGCGATCTTCCTGGACCGCTTCTTCCGCACCAGCCAGTTCAAGCGCTCGTGTATCCCGAACGCGCCCAAGGTGGGCTCGGGCGGTTCGCTTTCTCCGCGGGGCGACTGGCGTGCCCCGAGCGACTCGGAATCGGTGGTGTGGCTCAAGGACCTGGAGAAGGTGCCCGACTGAGGCGCTAGCCGGTTAGGCGGCCGGCGGAGTTTCGAAGCTGCCGGCCAGCAGGTCCTGGCGGAAAGCCATGAGCCAGTCGGCGGTTTCATCGAGCGGGTAGGCCTGCTGCCTGCCGCTGGCGAGGCAGTTGACCACGGCATATCCGTAGATGCCGGCCGGGTCGGCCTGCTGCCGTTCGCGGCCAGTCAGGCGGAACGCCGCGTTGGTCCCCTCATGGCTGTGCACCAGGGCCTGGAACAGCACCCGTTCGGCGGTTTCGATCAGTGGCATGGGGTTGTTGTCGGTCGGGTCACGATACGTCGGCCGAGAGCAGCTTCAGCCCGATCACGCCGCAGAGGATGAGCGCGACGCAGCCGATGCGAGCCGGCGATACCGGCTCGCCCAGCCATGCCATCCCCAGTACGGCCGTGCCCGCTGCGCCGATGCCGGTCCAGACCGCGTAGGCCGTCCCCACCGGCAAGGCCCGCAAGGCGAGCGTTAGCAGCATGATGCTGCTGAGTCCGGTGAGCACGGCAAACAGGCTTGGCCACGGCCGGCTGAAGCCGGCGGACCATTTCATGCCAAAGGCGAAGGCGATTTCCAGCACGCCGCCAGCAAGATCCAGGACATCTTGGCAAAAGCTCGGGTTTGACACGGATCGAACATCAGCCGACCAGCAGGCGGTGCGTGAACAGGCGGTGCAGCGTGCGGACAAACAGCACGGCGATAGCAAGGGTCAGCAGCGCCAGGATGACCGCGGCCACGATATGCAGCATGCCGGTATCCGCATGATGCGCGTACTTCAGCGCGGCGTTGGACAGTGCGGCCATCGGGAAGCTGATGGCCCACCACGACGCGGCAAACGGCACCGAGCGGCGGAACACCTTGGCCGCGAGCACCACGAACAGGAACAGGCCGAAGTAGAACAGCAGGGCGGCGAACATGTCGACATGCTGCGTGACGTTGACGTAGGCCAGGAAGCCGACCTCGAACGGCGCGATCAGGATGATCAGCGAAGGCACCATGCCGGCGGGGAGGGGGTCATGGTGGACCAGGCGCGAGAAGATCATCGCGAAGAACACCAGCGCCATCACGGCACCGACCGACACCGCGAACAGGTTCACCTCCGGCGCCCAGGCCATCGGCATGGTGCCTCCGGCCACCGCGATATCGAGCGTCGCCACCCCGGGAATGAGCCAGGCCGGCCCGACATGCGCGGGGTCGCCCTTGCCGCGGAACAGGCGGCTCGCGATCACATAGGTCAGCGCGATGGTAAGCACCGAACCGATGGTCCACACGACCTGGCCAAGCGTCTCGCTGTAGACGCCGACCACCGACGACAGCAACAGGATGGCAATGGTGATGGTGCCGAAGAAGTTGCCGGCGACCGGATGGTTGAACTCGGCCTTGACGGCGGCCGGGTACAGGCGCCACTTGGCCAGGTAGCCGATCGCCAGCGCCACGAACGTGATCACGGCCACCACGCCGATGACATCGGCAATGGCGGGGCTCGTGCCAAATACCTTGCTCGCGCCGCGCCATGCCAGCGACAGGCCTGACAGGCCCATGACGGCGCCGAACAGGTTGACCGGGAGATACTGGACCGAACTGCGCTGGAGGGGCGCCGCGGCGGCGGGATTGGCTGCAATAGTCATGGTGCTTCGTCTGCCTCTTTGGGTTGCCGAGCGCGTCGCATCGGCGGTGGAACGACCCTGGGCAAATTTCCGGAATGGAGAGGTGCCCCTGGTGCAATGCATTATGGAAAAAGCATGAGCTGACTTAAAGCGGCTAGTTACGGCAATTCCTGCCAATCCGTGAATGCTCTCGGCCAACCGCGTTTTCGCTGCCGGCGGGCCCTCTAGACTGCGCTTCGTCTCCGTTGAAAGGGCTCGGGAAGCGATATGAAAATCAGGAAGTCGAGAGGTGCCAGGTTCACCTGGGTGGTGTTGTGCTGTCTGGGACTTGCCGCTTGTATCCAGGCACCGATCCAGCGCTATGAAGGCAGCCACGCGCTGCGTGAAGGCCGGGGCGGAGCGCGGGAAAGCGTGGGCGGCATTGATATCTGGACGCGCGGTGAACCGTCGGGTCCGTACGAAGTGCTGGCTTACACGACGGTGGAGAGTCCCGACGGCTGGATCGGGGGCCGTATCCTGCTTTCACGGGTGGCGGAACGCGTGCGAGCGGCCGGCGGCGATGCCGCCGGCCTGGGCGCAGAGCGCGGCCGCGTGGACAGCACGCCGCTGGATCGGGGCCGGACTTTGCTGGAGGGGCGGCGTGTCGTGGAGATTACGATCGTGCGTTATCGGACCCGTGCCGAAGGCACGGAACGGGCGGGATGGCCGAAATTGACTAAGCTTTCAAAACCGGAATTCGCCGCCTGACCGTCATGAAGATCGCTGTCCTTGCGTTTCCCGGCGTCCAGATGCTGGACCTGGCCGGCCCCATCGATGTCTTCCACGAAGCGGCGCGCCAGGCGGGCGAGCCCGGGGCCTATGCATTCGAGATCGTGTCGCCGGTGCCCGGCGTGCTGCGTGCGTCGAACGGCATGACCATCACGCCCGACACCACGCTGGAAACCAGCAGCCCGGATATCGACACCCTGCTGATCGCCGGCAGCCCGCACGTCAGCCTGTTCGAGAACGACAGCGCAATCGGAGCCTGGCTGAACCGCTATGCCCATACGGTGCGGAGGCTCGGCTCCGTATGCTCCGGGGCCATGCTGCTGGCCCACGCCGGCCTGCTGGACGGGCGCAGCGCGACCACGCACTGGAATTCCACGGAACGCCTGTCCCGGCAGTTTCCTCAGGTCCGGGTGCAGCCGGACCGGATCTATGTGAAGGACGGCAACCTGTACACCTCCGCGGGCGTCACGGCCGGGCTGGACCTGGCGCTGGCCATGGTCGAGGAGGATTTCGGGCGCACCGTGGCGCTGAAGGTCGCGCGCGAGTTCGTGATGTTCCTGAAGCGGCCTGGTGGCCAGTCCCAGTTCAGTGCGCACCTTGCCGCGCAGAGCGCGGAAAAGAGCGCGATCCGGGATGTGCAGAACTGGGTGGTCGAGAACCTCGCGGAGCGGCTGTCGGTGGAGAGCCTGGCCGAGCGAGCCGGCATGAGCACGCGCAACTTCGCGCGGATCTTCAAGCAGGAATGCCAGGTCACGCCGGCGGATTTCGTCGAGAGCGCGCGCATCGACGCGGCCAGACGCCTGCTCGAGGAAACGCGCAATCCGCTCAAGCGCGTCGCGGCTCTGACAGGCTTCAACGACCCGAACAGCCTGCGCCGCGCGTTTATCCGGCGGCTGGGCGTGTCACCAGCCGACTACCGCAGGCGCTTTCGCGCGACGGCATAGCCGAAACTATCCACATACCGTCCACAGGGGATCCACAGGGGATCCACAACTTGTGCCACCGGTTCATCACAAGGTTGCCCACAAGGTTATCCACAGCCATGTGGCGCGCGAGGCTGCCGAGTCACGCGCGTGCCAGCGCACCTTGCGCATGCATTGAACGGCGCACGCCATCGATAGGCCGCGTCAATGGCTGGTAAAATGCCAAGCGAACCACGCCCTGTGCGCGCCCGTTGCGCGCCGGCGGCGCGTTACCCAACGACTATAACCAGGGGCCAGTCATGAAGCAGATTACCGCCATCATCAAACCGTTCAAACTCGACGAAGTGCGCGAATCGCTCGCGGATGTTGGCGTGACGGGGCTGACGGTGACCGAAGTGAAAGGATTTGGCCGCCAGAAGGGGCATACCGAGCTGTATCGCGGCGCCGAGTATGTGGTCGACTTCCTGCCGAAGATCAAGATCGAGGTCGTGGTCGCCGAAAACCAGCTCGACACCGTGCTGGACGCGATCGTCAAGGCCGCGCATACCGGCAAGATCGGCGACGGCAAGATCTTCGTGACGGAGATCGAGCGCGTCATCCGTATCCGTACCGGCGAGCAGGACGAAGCGGCGGTCTGATGCATGCGCCGGGCGCCGCCGCCAGGCGTCAGCTCGGCAGTTTCCAGCCGTAGCGCACTGACACCAGCCGCATCGCGATGATGCTCAGTGCGCCGGTAAGCAGCGCGGCTTCCTGCTGCACCTGCAGCCAGGTCAGCCCCATATAGGCCCAGCAGCCCACGAACGAGCATGTCGCGTAGGGCGAGCGGTCGCGCAGGATCATCGGGACTTCATTGCACAGCACGTCCCGCACCACCCCGCCGAACACGGCCGAGATGATGCCCATCATGACCGCCACGGTCGGCGTCATCTGCGCCACCAGCGCCAGCGAGGCGCCCGTCACCGAGAACAGGCCCAGGCCGATCGCATCCGCCACGATCATGGCGCGCTCCGACGCCACGCGGCTGACCACGCGCAACACCAGCGACGCGCCGACCGACATCGCGAAGATCAGCAGTACATAGCCTTCGTGCTCGACCCAGTAGAACGGGCGGCGATCAAGCAGGACGTCGCGCACCGTGCCGCCGCCAAAGGCGGTGGCGAACGCTACGACGAAGGTGCCGACCACGTCCAGGCGCTGCTTGCGCGCGTCGACCACGCCCGATACGGCAAACGAAAGCATGCCGATCACCTCCATCACATGGAGGATCAGGGGCAGGCGCCCCATCAGCAATTCGAGCGGAAGGTGCATCAGGCGCGCGGCTGGCGCAACAGGACCATCAGCGCGCCGGCGCCGCCCAGGGACTCGCGAGCCTGCACGAAAGCGATCACTTCCTCTTTCTGCACCAGCCAGCTGCGGACCTTGCCTTTCAGGACGGGCAGCTTGTCGGGCGAGCCGATGCCCTTGCCGTGGATCACGCGCACGCAGCGCACGCCGTTGCGTACCGAGCGGCGCAGGAATTCCGACAGCGCTTCGCGCGCTTCGTCGCTGCGCAGGCCGTGCAGGTCGACCTTGTCCTGCGGCACCCACTCGCCACGGCGCAGCTTGCGCACGACATCCATGCCGATGCCGGGGCGGCGGAAAGACAGGGACTCGTCGGTTTCCAGCAGCATGTCGACATCGTATTCATCGGACAGGGACGCTTCCAGCACGGCCTTGTCGTTGCGCTGGGTTTGCACCGGAATCGGGGCGGGGCGGGGACTCGGAAGAGTGGCGTGATTGCGCTCGCGCAACTGGCTGACGTGGCCCACGCTACTGCGAAAGACATCGGCTTCCGCGCGCGCGCGTTCCGCGGCCTGTTCGGCGGCGAGCCGTTCGGCTTCGCGGCGCTCGGTATCGGCCTTGAGGGTTTTGCGCAGCCCGGCCAGGTCATTCAGGCCAAAGCGCTTGGTCGGACGGTCGGGTTTGCTGGCGCCGTGCGTCATGGAATTCTCCGGGGGCTCGGCGCCAATTATATCGGCAGGGGGAGGGCCCGGCCGGTCGGCCGGGCCGCAGGGGCTTACTTGAGGGCTTCGATAAAGCGCTGGGCGTCCAGCGCGGCCATGCAGCCCGTGCCGGCGCTGGTGATGGCCTGGCGGTAGACGTGGTCCTGCACGTCGCCGGCCGCGAACACGCCCGGCACGCTGGTGGCGGTGGCATCGCCGGTGAGGCCCGACTTGGTGATCAGGTAGCCGTTCTCCATCGCCAGCTGGCCGACGAAGAGGTCGGTATTGGGCTTGTGGCCGATGGCGATGAACACGCCGGCAAGCTTGATCTCTTCGGCCTCGCCCGACTTTGCGCCGCGGATGCGCATGCCGGTCACGCCGGATTCGTCGCCCAGCACTTCGTCCAGCACGCTGTCGTAACGGATCTCGACGCGGCCTTCCTTCACGCGCTGCAGCAGGCGGTCAACCAGGATCGGCTCGGCCCGGAAGCTGTCGCGGCGGTGAACCACGGTGACCTTGCTGGCGATGTGGGACAGATACAACGCTTCTTCCACGGCGGTATTGCCGCCGCCGACCACGGCCACTTCCTGGTTCTTGTAGAAGAAGCCGTCGCAGGTGGCGCAGGCGGACACGCCGCGGCCCATGAACGATTCCTCGGACGGCAGGCCCAGGTACTGCGCCGAGGCGCCAGTGGCGATGATCAGCGCGTCGCAGGTGTACTCGCCGGCGTCGCCGATCAGGCGGAACGGGCGGGCCGGGTTGCCGCTTTCATCCGTCAGCTTCGCCGTGTGGATGTGATCGAAGATGATGTCGGTCTTGAATTCTTCCGCGTGGGCCAGCAGGCGCTGCATCAGTTCGGGGCCTTGCACGCCCTTGGCGTCGCCGGGCCAGTTCTCGACATCCGTGGTGGTCATCAGCTGGCCGCCTTGCGCCAGACCGGTGATCAGCACCGGCTCCAGGTTGGCGCGGGCTGCGTAGACAGCGGCGGTGTAGCCGGCGGGACCGGATCCGAGAATCAGCACTTTTGCGTGTTTTGCCATGATGCGTTCCTGTGGCGGTGCGCCATGCTGCGCACCGGCATTGCTCGAAACCGTCATTATAAGAGGAGCCGCATTTGCCCACTGTTGCAAATTCCAATGGCGGCGATAGGGCCGCGCCACGTTAAAATGGCCGCCACCATCACCTGCAAGCGAACCAGACCAAGGCATGGCCAGAGCAACCACCACCACCCGGACGGACCCGTCGGCGCTGCCTTCGCGCATCGGCAAACTGCTTGGCGAAGTGCGCTGGTTCCTGCTGCTGGCCGTCACGCTGGGCTTCCTTTGCGTGCTGGCCAGCTACAGCAAGACCGACCCCGGCTGGTCGCACGCCAACCAGGTGGCAGATATCCACAACCTCGGTGGCCGCGTGGGCGCCTGGGTATCGGATGTGCTGTTCTTCATCTTCGGTTTCTCGGCCTACTGGCTGGCCGTGTTGCTGGTGCGCCGCTGCTGGCGCGGCTGGCGCACGCTGACCGCGGAACTGCCCGAGCGCGAGGAGCATCGCCAGGGCGTGACGGTGAGCTGGATCGGCTTCGCGCTGACGCTGTTTTCCAGCATGGGCCTGGAAGCCATCCGCATGTATCCGCTGCGGGCCGCGCTGCCGCGCGCGCCTGGCGGCGTGCTGGGCGACCTGCTCGGCGGCTGGCTGCAGACCGCGCTGGGCTTTACCGGCGCCACGCTGCTGTTGCTGCTGATGCTGGCCATCGGCCTGTCGCTGTTCTTCCATTTCTCCTGGCTGACGGTGGCCGAACAGATCGGTGGCTTTGTCGAGTCCCTGTTCCTGGGCTTCAAGGCCCGGCGTGAAAGCAAGCAGGACCGCATCATCGGCGAAGCCGCCAAGGTGGAACGCACCGAGACCGTGGAGGTGCAGCGCGTGCGCATCGAGGAAGCGCAGCCGGTACAGATCGTGCGCCCGCAGGCGGTGCCCAAGCACGAGCGCGTCGAGCGCGAGAAGCAGCAGCCGCTGTTCGCCGATATCCAGGATTCGGACCTGCCGCCGCTGGCGCTGCTCGACCCGATCCCGCCGCACCAGGAAACCGTCAGTGCCGAAACGCTGGAATTCACCTCGCGCCTGATCGAGAAGAAGCTCAAGGACTTCGGCGTCGAGGTTAAGGTGGTGGCCGCCTATCCGGGCCCGGTGATCACGCGCTATGAAATCGAACCCGCTACCGGCGTGAAGGGCAGCCAGGTGGTGAACCTGGCGCGCGACCTGGCGCGTTCGCTGTCGCTCGTGTCGATCCGCGTGGTCGAGACCATTCCGGGCAAGAACTACATGGGGCTGGAGCTGCCAAATCCGAAGCGCCAGACCGTGCGCCTGTCGGAAATTCTCGGCTCGCAGGTCTACAACGAAAGCGCCTCGAGCCTGACCATGGCGCTGGGCAAGGATATCGCCGGCAAGCCGATGGTGGCCGACCTGGCCAAGATGCCGCATTGCATGGTGGCCGGCACCACGGGCTCGGGCAAGTCGGTCGGGATCAACGCCATGATCCTGTCCCTGCTCTACAAGGCCAAGCCCGAAAGCGTTCGCCTGATCCTGATCGACCCGAAGATGCTGGAAATGAGCGTCTACGAAGGCATTCCGCATCTGCTGTGCCCGGTCGTGACCGATATGCGCCAGGCCGGCAACGCGCTGAACTGGGCCGTCGGGGAAATGGAGCGGCGCTACAAGCTGATGAGCAAGCTCGGCGTGCGCAACCTGGCCGGCTACAACAAGAAGATCGACGAGGCTGCGGCCAAGGAAGAAAAGATTCCGAACCCGTTCAGCTTGACGCCGGACGCACCAGAGCCGCTCGACAAGCTGCCGACCATCGTCATCGTCATCGACGAACTGGCCGACCTGATGATGGTCGTGGGCAAGAAGGTCGAGGAATTGATCGCACGGATCGCGCAGAAGGCGCGTGCCGCGGGACTGCACCTGGTGCTGGCCACGCAGCGCCCGTCGGTCGACGTGATTACCGGCCTGATCAAGGCCAACGTGCCGACGCGCATCGCGTTCCAGGTCAGCAGCAAGATCGACTCGCGCACCATCCTCGACCAGCAGGGCGCGGAAGCGCTGCTTGGCATGGGTGACATGCTCTACCTGGCCCCGGGCACCGGCATGCCGGTGCGCGTCCACGGTGCCTTTGTCTCTGACGACGAAGTGCACCGCGTGGTGGAAAAGCTCAAGGAAGGCGGCGAAGCCAATTACATCGAAGGCATCCTGGAAGGCGGCCTCACCGAAGGCGACAGCGGTACGGACGGCTTTGGCGGCGGCGCGGGCATCGGTGGCGGCGGTGGCGAAGCCGATCCGCTCTACGACCAGGCCGTGGAAGTCGTGCTGAAGAACCGCCGCGCGTCGATCTCGCTGGTGCAGCGCCACCTGCGCATCGGCTACAACCGCGCGGCTCGCCTGCTGGAGGATATGGAGAAAGCCGGGCTGGTTTCGGCCATGTCGGGCAACGGCAACCGGGACATCCTTGCAGCGCCGGGCGCCGCAAGGGAAGATGACTGAGCGCCGCATCGGTAACATGCAGTTACCCGGCAAGTGGCGCCGGGCGGAATCCAGCGCCGCTCCAGCGCTCTAACCAGACAGGTTGCACCGCCGCGGCAGATACGCAGGCGGTGCGGCGCCTCTTCCATCAGCAAGGATCTGATACATGCGAAATCGCATTCTCGTGTCGGCCTGCGCAGCGCTGGCCGTATTTGCCCTGCACATGCCCACGGCCCTGGCCGCCGCCACCGACCAGCTCCACAGCTTCGTTTCCGGCGTCAAAAGCGCGAAGGGCGAATTCACGCAGCGCCAGGTCAAGGGACAGGGCGACACGCTCAAAGTTACCGGCACATCGAGCGGCAGCTTTGTGTTCTCGCGCCCGGGCAAGTTCACCTGGCATTACGCCAAGCCCTACGAGCAATTGCTGCAGGCTGACGGCCAGACGCTCTACATCTACGACAAGGACCTGAACCAGGTCACCGAGCGCAAGCTTGACGGCGCGCTGGGCTCCAGCCCGGCGGCCATCCTGTTCGGCAGCAACGACTTCGAGAAGAACTTCACCGTGAAGAACGGCCCCACGCGCGACGGCGTGGAGTGGCTGGAAATGACGCCCAAGTCGAAGGACACGCAGTTCGAACGCATCGGCATCGGCTTCAAGGGCGGCAACCTTGAGGCGATGGAGTTGCGCGACGCCTTCGGCAACACGACGCTGCTCACATTCTCTGCGATGCAGAAGAACCCGCCATTGCCGGCGGATGCGTTCCGGTTCACGGTGCCCAAGGGCGCCGACGTGATGAAGCAATGAGGCGCGCCATGTCTGCACTGAAACCGGTGTTTTCCGCCCTGGTTGTCGTATCCGGGCTGTCCGCCTGCGCGACGACGGGAGGCGGCAAGTTCGATGTCGATTCCTTCCTGCGGGCTTCCGACACGGCGCTGCCGGAAGTGCTCGGCAACCAGACCTTCCTGTCCGCGACGCGCGTGCCCGCGAACGAGTGCGCGACCATGCTGCAATCGGCCAGCACCGGCGTGCTGGAAGACCTGCCGCCCAGCAGCAGTGCAAGCGGCCCGGCCTGGGTGCTGCATCCCGCTGGTGCGCCCGGCAAGGTCTGGCTCGTCACCAGTGAAGCCGGCGGCGAGCGGACCTGTCACGGCCCGCTGCCCGCCGATGCAATGAAGGCCCTGGTCGACCGGGCCAAGGGCTGATCAGCTAGCCGTGCTGCCCATGTGCGCGTAGCGCTGGCGCGGCACCGGCAGCGCCTTGAGTTGCTCGCGCCGGATGCGGATCGCTTCGGCGTCGCCGCGCTTGATGGCGGTGCGAAGCTTGAGTACGGCTTTGCGATATTGCTTCTTCTTTCGAACCCTGGTGGTGATGGCCATGGCAGGCAGTCTCCGTCTGGTGAGAAAAGCAGTGGGACGGCCGGGGCAGCCGGCACGACCGTACGTGCCATGGTACTGCCGGCGATTCATGCGGGCGGTCGCTGCCCAAAAGATTCAGATCGGCTTGCCAGGAAACTGAATGCCGGTCGACCCTGTCCCACCATAGAGGTCGCGGAAACAAAGGGTCGCGACAGACTGAAGTTATCGGACCAAGGAAAAGAATATGCTCTCCGTCCTTCGTCGGCGTGCACTACACACGCTAGCCTTCGCAGCGGCGCTTGGCGCACTGGGCGCCGGTTGCGCGGCGGCGCCATCAGCATCCTCCTCGGGGAGCGCCAGCCCTGTCACGACCGCAGGGGCTACCAGCCCGGCCCAGGGACCCTCCCAAGGCCCCACGCGCAGCCCGACAGGCCCGCAGGGCGCGCTGGGTTCGCCGGAAGGCTGCCAGGCCGACAAGCTTGGCGACGACAGCCTGGTCGGCAAGACCGAGGCCGAGGCCATCGCAATGCTGCAAGGCTGCGCATGGCGACTGGGCGAGCGCGATGGCCAGCAGTATCCCGGCACCATGGACTACAACCCGCAGCGCCGCACGCTCGGCATCACGTCAGGCAAGGTGGCGTGGGTCCGTCGCGGCTAGTTGCCCACCGCTGCTCCTGAGCAGCGTCAAACATGACACAAATGTAATTTGACCGCCTAAACGGGAATGATTATTTTTTCGGCTCTATCCGAATAAGCAAGGCGAGCCAGGGCTGGTTCGCCGCCATCACTGGGGAAGAGCCATGCGTGTCACCGCCACTATTTGTCGTCTGCTGCCCTGGTCCGCAGCGCTTGCCGTCCTGATGCAGCCGCTTGCCGCGACCGCGCAGGAAAAGGTCCTCAACCTCTACACGGCGCGCCACTATCAGACCGACGAGGCGCTTTACGCCAATTTCACCAGGCAGACCGGCATCAAGATCAACCGCATCGAAGGACAGGAGGATCCGCTGCTGGAGCGCATCCGAAGCGAGGGCGCCAACAGCCCGGCGGACGTGTTCATCACGGTGGACATCGGCCGCCTGTGGCGCGCGCAGCAGGCGGGCGTGTTCGCGCCGGTGAAGTCAACGGTGCTGGCGTCTCGCATTCCTGCGAACTACCGCGATCCTTCGGGCGAGTGGTTCGGCTTTTCCGCGCGGGCGCGCGTGATTGCCTACAACAAGACGGCCGTGAAGCCTGGCGATATCGGCCGCTATGAGGACCTGGCCGACCCGAAGTGGAAGGGCAAGGTGTGCACGCGCTCCGGCGGGCATGTCTATAACCTGTCGCTGGTCTCGAGCCTGATCGCGCACGATGGCGAGGCCAGGACCGAGCAATGGGCCCGCGGCGTCGTGGGCAACCTGGCGCGCGCGCCCAAGGGCGGCGACACCGACCAGCTCAAGGCCGTGGCCGCCGGCGAATGCGATGTGGCCATCGCCAATACTTACTACATCGCCCGCATCATGAAATCGACCAGGCCCGAGGACAAGGCCGTGGCCGACAAGCTTGGCGTGGTCTGGCCGAACCAGGGCAGCCAGGGCGCGCATATGAACATCTCCGGCGGCGGCATGCTCAAGCACGCGCCCAACAAGGAGGCGGCCGTCAAATTCCTGGAATACCTGGCCAGCGACGACGCGCAGCGCTACTTTGCCGACGGCAACAATGAGTGGCCGGTGGTGCCGGGCCTGAAGGCCGCCAATCCCGCGCTCGAGGCCATGGGCCCGTTCAAGGCGGATGCCATCAACGTGGGCGAACTCGGCAAGTACCAGCCGCAGGCCCAGAAACTGCTGGACCGCGCGGGCTTCAAGTAATCGCTCGGATCGGCTCTCAGAGCAGGAAGCGCTTGTTGCCGGTCACCTCGGTCGGCTCGACCTTGCGGAAGGTGAGCTTCACGCTGCTGTCGAGGCGCCGGCCGGCCTGTTTGCGCCGCAACGCGCGTTGGATCAGGCCCTTGTGCCCCACGGTCCCCTCTGCGTAGGGCTGGCCGCTGCCGATTTCCAGCGCCCCGGCGGCCAGTGCGGCATTGCGCTCGGCCGCGCTCTTTTCCAGCAGCTTGTCGAGTGCCAGCCGCGCGCGCACCTGCGCCGCCAGTCCGGCATCGGATGGATTGGCGCGGGCGCGGTCGGCATCCCGCGGCAACTGCACCTTGCCGGCCAGCCGTCGCAGCGCCGCGCGCAGCTCGGCGCCATCCATCTTGTTGTCCATGACAATCCCGACCGCGTCATGACGGAGCAGCGGTTCGGCATCGGCCATCCTGCGCAGCAGCACGGCCGGCAGGCCGGGTGCGCTCAACTGGCGCGAGCGGCGGATGGCGTTGATCGTGATGCGCCGGATCTGCGGGTTGGCATGATCGGCCAGGTCGGCGAGCACGCGCTGTGCGGTGCCTGGCGAGTCGATCATTTCGGCCAGCTGGCCGGCCAGGGAAACTTCCTCCACGCTGCTGAGCCTGCCCTTGCCAACCAGCCGGTTCATCTTGAAGACCAGAAAGTGATACTTCAGCATAATTCCCCAAGGCGATCTGTGGCCGCGTGGTGGGTGGCGACGTCTGGCCGGCCCAGCCCTTAGCCTTGTCTGTTGTCCCCGGACGATGGAAATTTCACGTGGCGAGAAGGCGCGTTCGCCATCAAGGGAATCCGGATCCGGGCCAAGCCCGGATATCGGCAGCCTGCGTTCCGGACTTGAGGGAAATCAGGAATCCGCGCCCCGGCGAATCGTTCGCGACAGCAGCACCACCGGCAACAGCCCCACGGCGACGATGACCAGCGACGCCGTTGCGGCCTCGCTCAGGCGTTCGTCGGAGGCCAGGTTGTAGGCCTGGACCGCGAGCGTATCGAAATTGAACGGGCGCATGACGAACGTGGCCGGCAGCTCCTTCATTACGTCGACAAACACGATCAGCGCAGCAGTCAGCAGGCTGCCGCGCAGCATCGGCAAATGGACGCGGCGCAAGGTGGCGGCCGGGCCGTGGCCAAGGCTGCGGGCCGCGGCGTCCATGCTGGGCGTGATCTTGCCCAGCCCCGCATTGACGGTCTGCAGCGCGACGCCCAGGAAACGCACGAGCAGCGCATAGACCAGCGCGGCAATGCCACCGGTCAGCAGCAGGCCGGCCGCAATGCCGAACTGCTGCTGCAGCCAGCCCGACAAGGCGTTGTCGAGCCACGCCACCGGCACCAGCACGCCGACCGCGATCACGGAGCCTGGCAGCGCATAGCCCATGCCGCAGAGTCGCGTCAGTCCGCGCACCAGCCAGCCGCGACGGGCGTTGGCGGCGCGTCCCGCATAACCGATCGCCAGCGCGATGACGACGGCGACCAGCGCCGTGGTGCCGGCCAGCAGCACGCTGTTGCGGATCAGGCCGAAAAAGCGCGGGCCGAGCTGCGCATCGCCATCGGTCAGCGCCATGCGGCACAGCATCAGCGCCGGCATCAGGAAACCCAGCAGCATCGGCGCCGCGCAGGCGAGCAACGCCAGCCAGCCACGCACGCCGGGGAGCGGGTCAGCCGGCGCCCTGCGCTGGTTGCCGTAGACCTGTGCGCGCCCACGGCTGGCGCGCTCTGCCAGCAGGATCGCCATGACAAAGGCCAGCATGCAGGCCGACAACTGTGCGGCGGCGGTCTTGTCGCCGAGCGAGAACCACGCGCGGTAGATTCCGGTCGAGAACGTCGGGATGGCAAAGTAGGCGACCGTGCCGAAATCCGCGAGTGTTTCCATCATCGCCGGCGCGGTGCCGGCCACGATGCCGGGCCGCGCCAGCGGCAGCATCACGCGCCACAGGCGGCTGCACGTGCCATGGCCGAGCAGCCGGGCGGCTTCGAGCGTGTTTTGCGTCTGCTGGAGGAAAGCCGCGCGCGCGGTCAGGTAGACATAGGGATAAAGCACCAGCGAGAACAGCGCGATGGCGCCGCCCAGCGAGCGGATCTCGGGGAACCAGTACTCGCGCGCCTTCCAGCCCGTGAGCGCGCGCACCCAGGCTTGCACCGGGCCGGCGAACTGCAGCGCGTCGGTGTAGGCGTAGGCGACCACGTAGGCCGGCATGGCCAGCGGCAGCACCAGCGCCCACTCCATCAGACCGCGTCCGGGAAAACGGTAGGTCGTCACCAGCCAGGCCGATGTCACGCCAAGCCCCAGCACGCCGCAGGCCACGCCGAGCAGCAGCCACAGCGTGTTGGCGACATACTCGGCCAGCACCGTGTCGACGAGGTGGCGCCAGGTCTCGCTGGCCGGAGCCAGCACGCTGGCGGCCACGAACACGATGGGCACGGCCACGAGCAACGCCATGGCGAGCGCGGCAAGGGTCAGCGGATGCAGGCGGCGATGACGGAGCAGTAGCATGCGGACGGCGCGCTGGGCGACTGGAACAGCCGGCCATTCTAGCAACGTGGGCGTCGTGCGGGCCACATCGCGCCAGTCCCTATAATTCGCGGATGCGAGCCGATTCCTTCACCCCATCGGGCGCCAGCGCGCCCGTCATTGCTCCGGTCCTTGACGTCGACAACATCCGGCATGCCTTCGGCCGGCAGGTCGTGGTCGATGGCCTGTCGTTCCGGCTGGCCCGTGGCAGCATTGCCTGCCTGCTGGGCCCGAGCGGCTGCGGCAAGACCACTGTGCTGCGCGCCATTGCCGGCTTCGAACCGTTGCAGGACGGGCGCATCGCGCTGGACGGCACGCTGGTGTCCTCCGCGGGCTACGCCGTCCCGCCCGAGCAGCGGCGCATTGGCATGGTGTTCCAGGACTACGCACTGTTCCCGCACCTGAACGTGGCCGACAACGTTGCCTTCGGGCTGAAAGGCGTGGGGCGTGCAGAACGCGCGGCCCGCGTGGCGGAAGTGCTCGCACTGGTCGGCTTGTCCGGCACCGGCGCCAAGTATCCGCATGAGCTGTCGGGCGGTCAGCAGCAGCGCGTGGCGCTGGCGCGCGCACTTGCGCCAAGGCCGGAACTACTGCTGCTGGACGAGCCGTTCTCGAATCTCGACGTCGACCTGCGCGAGCGGCTGAGCCTGGAGGTGCGCGACATCCTGAAGGCGCAGGGCACCACCGCGATCCTGGTCACGCACGACCAGTACGAGGCCTTTGCCATGGCCGACGAGATCGGCGTGATGCATGGCGGCGCAATCGAGCAATGGGCGAGCGCGCATGCACTCTATCACCGCCCGGCCACGCGTTTCGTGGCGGACTTTGTGGGGCAGGGCGTGCTGATGCCGGGCCGCATGCTGGCCAATGGCGAGATCGGGCTGGAACTGGGCACGCTGCGCCCCGCGGTGCCTCTTGGCTTGCCCGATGGCGCGCCGGTCGATGTGCTGGTTCGCCCCGATGACATCGTGCACGACGATGCCAGCCCGCTGCGCGCCGACGTTGTGCACAAGGCGTTTCGCGGTGCCGAGATCCTCTATACGCTGCGCCTGGCCGGCGGCGGAAAGGTGCTCGCTCTGGTGCCGTCGCACCACGACCACGTAATCGGCCAGCCGATCGGCATCCGCGTGGAGATCGAGGACGTGGTGGCGTTTCCGGCCGCCGCGCAGGCCTGACGGGACAATGGTCTACACTGTCACGTTCCCCGGCGCCGCTGGCGCCCACCACGCCGATGCCTTGCAGCGGGCGCGTGGTCTTGCGATTTACGAGGCCTGAATACCGTGGCGGACACGCTGTTTTCCGATTCTTCCGACCGTTCCCGGCAACCGCTCGCCGAGCGCCTGCGTCCACGCAATATCGACGAGGTGATCGGCCAGCAGCACTTGCTCGGCGCGGGCAAGCCGCTGCGCGTGGCGTTCGAGTCCGGCGAGCCGCATTCGATGATCCTGTGGGGGCCGCCCGGCGTGGGCAAGACCACCCTGGCGCGGCTGATGGCCGATGCCTTCGACGCGGAATTCATTGCGCTGTCGGCCGTGCTGTCGGGCGTGAAGGACATCCGCGAGGCCGTGGAGCGCGCCGAGCAGTTCCGCGCGCACGGCCGCAGCACGCTGGTGTTCGTCGACGAGGTCCACCGCTTCAACAAGAGCCAGCAGGATGCGTTCCTGCCGCACGTGGAGAGCGGACTGTTCACCTTTATCGGCGCGACCACCGAGAACCCGTCGTTCGAGGTCAACGGCGCGTTGCTGTCGCGCGCCGCGGTGTATGTGCTCAAGAGCCTGGACGATGCCGAGCAGACGCAGCTCGCGCAGCGCGCCAGCCAGGAACTGGGCGGCATCACCTGGCAGGACGAGGCATTGAAGCTCATCGTGGCCTCCGCCGACGGCGATGGCCGCAAGCTGCTGAACAATATCGAGATCGTGGTGCGCGCCGCGCGCAACGCCGGCAAGAGCGAGATCGACACCGCCCTGCTCGGCAGCGCGCTGTCCGAGAACCTGCGCCGCTTCGACAAGGGGGGCGATGCGTTCTATGACCAGATCAGCGCGCTGCACAAGTCGGTGCGCGGCTCCGATCCCGATGCCGCGCTGTACTGGTTCTGCCGCATGATCGACGGCGGCGCCGATCCGCGCTACCTGGCGCGGCGTATCGTGCGCATGGCGTGGGAGGACATCGGCCTGGCCGATCCACGCGCCGCGCGCATCACCCTGGATGCTGCCGAGACCTATGAGCGCCTGGGCTCGCCCGAAGGCGAACTCGCGCTCGGCCAGGCGCTGATCTACCTCGCCGTTGCGCCCAAGTCCAACGCCGGCTACAACGCGTACAACGCGGCACGCGCGTTCGTGTCCAAGGACAAGTCGCGCCAGGTGCCCGTGCACCTGCGCAATGCGCCGACGCGGCTGATGAAGGAACTCGGCTATGGCCACGCCTACCGCTACGCGCACGACGAGCCCGAGGCTTATGCCGCCGGCGAACACTACTTCCCCGACGACCTGAAGGCACAAGGCTGGTACCAGCCGGTGCCGCGCGGCCTGGAGGGCAAGATCGCCGAGAAGCTCCGCCATCTGCGCGAACTGGACGACGCCTGGCACCGCGAGCACCGCGGCAAGGGAAAAACCGGCGAATAAGGCGGCAAGCCCGCACAGTTCCGAGGCGTCAGGGCGCGCGGGTGAAGTAAAATGGCGGGTCCGCCGGCATGTCGCCGGCCCCGCACTTCACACCGCAACATGCTCGACATCCAGCTGTTCCGCAAAGACATCGACGCCGTGGCGCAACGCCTTGCCACGCGCGGCTTCCAACTCGACGTAGCGGCCTTCCAGGCGCTTGAAAGCGAGCGCAAGCAACTGCAGACCCAGACCGAGGAACTGCAGTCGCGCCGCAACAGCCTGTCCAAGCAGATCGGCATGCTCAAGGGCAAGGGCGAAGACGCCTCGGCCGTGATGGCGGAAGTCGGCGGCATCGGCGATACGCTCAAGGCCTCCGCCGCGCGCCTGGAGGAAATCCAGGCCAATCTGTCGGAACTGATGCTGTCGATCCCGAACCTGCCGCACGAAAGCGTGCCGGTTGGCAAGGACGAAGCCCAGAACGTCGAAGTGCGCCGCGCCGGCGAGCCGCGCCAGTTCGATTTCGCGGTGCGCGACCACGTCGACGTGGGCGACAAGCTCGGCCTCGACTTCGATACCGCCGCCAAGGTGACCGGCTCGCGCTTCTCCATGCTGCGCGGCGGCATGGCGCGCATGCATCGCGCGCTGGTGCAGCTGATGCTGGACACGCACACGCAGGAGCATGGCTACACTGAGATGTACGTGCCGTACATCGTCAACGCCGCGTCGATGCGTGGCACCGGCCAGCTGCCCAAGTTCGAGGAAGACCTGTTCAAGGTGCCGCGCAAGGTCGGTGGCGAGGATGGCGAGCGTACCGAGAATTTCTACCTGATCCCGACCGCCGAGGTG
Organism: Cupriavidus sp. 22TCCZM04-2; assembly: GCF_057798895.1. Lineage (NCBI taxonomy): Bacteria > Pseudomonadati > Pseudomonadota > Betaproteobacteria > Burkholderiales > Burkholderiaceae > Cupriavidus > Cupriavidus sp. 22TCCZM04-2. The sequence continues at coordinate 29,837 of NZ_JBYOJS010000010.1, read as the reverse complement.
CCGCTGACCAACATCGTGCGCGATGCCATCGTCGCGGGCGACAAGCTGCCGCTGCGTTTCGTCGCGCATACGCCGTGCTTCCGCTCGGAAGCGGGCTCGTACGGCAAGGACACGCGCGGCATGATCCGCCAGCATCAGTTCGACAAGGTCGAACTCGTGCAGGTGGTGCCGGCCGAGCAGTCGTTCGACGCGCTGGAGCAGCTGACCGGCCATGCCGAGGCGATCCTGAAGAAGCTCGGCCTGCCGTTCCGCACCATCGTGCTGTGCACGGGCGACATGGGCTTCGGCGCCACCAAGACCTATGACCTCGAAGTCTGGATCCCGGCGCAGAACACGTACCGCGAAATCAGCTCGTGCTCGAACATGGGCGATTTCCAGGCGCGCCGGATGCAGGCCCGCTACCGCGTGGGGCAGGGCAAGCCGGAGCTGGTCCATACGCTGAACGGCTCCGGCCTGGCCGTTGGCCGGACGCTGGTCGCCATCCTCGAGAACTACCAGAACGCCGACGGGTCCGTCACCGTCCCGGCCGCGCTGCAGCCTTACATGGGCGGCTCCACGCGACTGGAACCGGAACTGTAAAAAAATTGCACGCCAGCCTATTGCGCTGGCTGGCTCAATCTGTCTATAATCTTGGTTTCGCTGCACGGCGACCAAGTTACCGGAGAGGTGGCAGAGTGGTCGAATGTACCTGACTCGAAATCAGGCGTACCGGCGACGGTACCGTGGGTTCGAATCCCACCCTCTCCGCCAAACAAAAAGCTGCCGATTGTTCGACCACCGGCAGACAAGAAAACTGTAGTAAAACTCAGACCGACTCTTGCGCAAGCAGGCGTCGGTTTTGTTTTTTGTGCGCCGGTTTTTCGCAAGCCCTATGCCGGGCATCGATATGAGCCGATAGTGCTACCCATGCGTACGCGTTCACCGGCTCCGAGCGGGCCGTATTTCCGAGGGCAGCCGATGACATCCACCCCCGCAGATCGTCCGCGTTTCCAGGGCGATCCCGATGAACTGCCGCGCGATGCCGACCTGGTGCCCGGCATGCCGTACCGGCACTACAAGGGCGGTGCCTATGCCGTGATCGGCGTGGGCCGCTTCGAGGCCGACCTGTCCCCCGTGGTGGTCTATGAAGCGATGCGCGATCGTTCGCTGCTGTGGGTGCGTACCGCGGACGTCTTCAGCGAGCCCGTGGCGACGCCGCAAGGCACGGTGCCGCGCTTTGCGCCGGACTGGCCCGCTGCATTGGCCTGCCTCGATTTCCTGCCGCGCAGGGCAGTACTCGATGTGCTGGCCTTGTATGACGCCCCCTATCGTCGCTATCACGACCGGCGCCATGTGCTGGAAATGTTCGAACAGGCCCGGGTCCGCGGCGTGATGCTGAACCCGGCCCAGGCGCTGGCGGCGCTGTTCCATGATGCCGTCTATGTCCCCGGCTGCGAACACAACGAGGCTGCGTCGGCCTCGCTGATCCCGACCATGGCACCCGGCGTCGATGCGGCTACGGTCTCGCTTGCCGCGCAGATCGTGCTGGATACGCGCACGCATGAGGCCACCGTCGCGGAGTCGGCGGCGGTGCTCGATCTCGATCTGTACCGACTCGCCGTGTCCGCGGAAGATTTCGACGGATACAGCCTTGCCGTCTTTGAAGAGAACCGCGCCTTGCTGGCGGCGCGCACGGGGCTGTCGGGCGATGCGCTGATGCAGGCCTTTCGCGAGCGCCGGGCCGCTTTCCTGTCCACGCTGGCACAGCGTCCGCGGTTGTTCGTGACGGACGCCTTCGTCGATTGCGAGGCACTGGCCCGCGCCAACATTGCGCGCGTTGCGGGCGGCTGAATACCGGCACGAGACACGAGAGCAATCATGGACGCGCGGGGATTCCAAAGTGACGGACACTGGCTGATCCCCGCCAATGTGCTCGGCGTGCTGGCGCTGTTCGCGCTGGCTGTCTTGCTGCTGTTCTGGCTGGTCCCGCTGTTGCTCATTCTCCTGCGGCCGCTGGTGAGCCGGCTGGATGCCTGGCGCGCCGAGGGCGCGTCGGCATTGGCCAGGCGTACTGCCGACGAGGGCGGACGCGCTTCGCGGTTTCGTGTGGTGACGCTGCGGGTGCTGGAGCGCGACGCCGCCGAGTTGCTGCTCGTCGCGGCCGCGGGCGCGGTCCTGTTGGCATGCGGCGGCGCGCTGCTCTGGCTGGTCGACGGGATTGCCGAGGAGCGGGGGCTGTTCGTCCTGGACCAAGCGGTATTCGCGCAACTGCGCGCGTCGCGGCAAGGCTGGCTCGACGTCGCCATGATCGCCGTCACCGAGCTTGGCGGCGCACGGGTCTCGGTGGCGGTAGGCGTCGCTGTGTTTGCGTGGCTGGCGTGGCGGCGAGCATGGGCCACCGCGGCGTACTGGGCAGTTGCCCTGCTTGGTGCGCGCGCGTGCGTGGTGGCGCTCAAGTTCGGCCTGCAGCGCCATCGTCCGGCCAGCATCTACAGCGGGCTGGAGTCCTACTCGTTCCCCAGCGGCCATGCCACCAGCAGCATGGTGACCTATGGCTTCCTGGCGTTCCTGATCTGCCTGCGCCAGCCGTGGCGCGTGCGCGTCCCGGTGTTGTCACTGACCACCGTGGCCGTGACGGCGATCGGCCTGTCGCGGCTGTACCTGGGCATGCACTGGCTGTCGGATGTAGCGGCCGGGTTTGTGCTCGGGCTTGCGTGGATTGCACTGCTCGGCACCGCCTACATCACGCTGCATGTGCCGGCGCGCTTGCCGGCATGGCAGCTTGGCACTGTCGCGGCGGTCACGGTCATGACGGCCGCCGCTTATCTGGTGGCATTCCGCCTGCCCGGACGGATCGCGCAGTATCGCCAGGCGGGTGCGCTCAGTGTCCAGGTTCCGGCTGCGGCCGCGGCGTCGCCTGGGCTGTCGTCGTCCCGGCCGGCAGACGCGACACCAGCAGCTGATCGATCTTGTGATGGTCGATGTCCAGCACTTCAAAGCGAAAGCCGGCCACGGTGATCGATTCGGATTTCTTCGGGATGCGCTTGAGCGCGTAGATCACCAGTCCCGCCACGGTATCGACGTAGTCCTCGCCGGGCAGCGAATCGAGTTCAAGCGCTTTTTTCAGGTCGATCAGCGGCGTCAGGCCGTCCACCAGCCACGAGCTGTCGTCGCGCCGCACGATCTGCTCGTCTTCGCTTGAATAAAGGATGTCCCCCATCAGCGCGCCGACGATGTCGTCGAGCGTGACGATGCCGACCACCAGGCCGTACTCGTTCATCACCACGGCAAAGCTCTGGTGCATCTCGCGAAAGCGGGTCAGGGCTTCGGACAAGGTCAGCGTGTCGGGGATCACCAGCACGTTCTTGTCATGGTGCCTGCCGATATTGCCTATCACGGTCGCGGTTTCGTCGGCCAGCAGCAATTGCAGGATGTCCTTGGAGTCGATGTAGCCCTGCACGTTGTCGAGATCGTGCCCGCATACCGGATACTGCGCGTGCGGCTGGCTGACAAGCTTGCGCCGCACGCTGTCGGCGGTCTCGTCCAGGCTCAGGTAGACCACGTCGTCGCGCGGCGTCATGATCGCCGTGACGCTCTTGGAATCGAGCTCGAACACGTTCTCGATCAGGCGAATCTCGTGCTTGAGCAGCACGCCGGCCTCGGCGCCGGCATCGACCATGGCGGCGATGTCCTCGGTGGTGATCTGCTCGACGGTCTTGGTCGGGAGGCCGAACAGCCGCAGCGTGGCATCGGCCGCGGCGTTGAATACGAACACCAGCGGCTTGAGCACGCGCAGCAGCATCAGCATGGGATCGATCACCGCAAGCGCGCACGCCTCGGGAAAGCTCATGGCGATGCGCTTGGGAATCAGGTCGGCAAACTGGATGAACAGCAGCGTCACGATCAGGAACGAGCCGATATTCGCGATGCGCTGCGCAATGCCGACCTCCATATAGGGCGACAGTCCCGCGAGCACCAGGTCCGACACATGCTTTTCACCGAGGATACCGGCCAGGATCGCAACGCTGTTCACGCCGATCTGGACGATGGTGAAGAAGTTTCCGGGCTCTTCCTTGAGCAGCAGCACCTTGGTGGCGCGGCGATCGCCGCGTTCGGACAAGATCTGGAGCTTGGTGCGGCGGGCGGCCGTCAACGCAATCTCGGAAATCGAGAAGAAGGCGCTGATCAGGACGAGGAGGAGCAGAATCAGTACGAACATGGCTGGATACGGGCACCGTTCGGGCGCCTTGATGATGGTGCAGGGCGCGCGCGGCTGTCAATCAATCGCGCCCTCGCGATGCGGCAGCCGTGGTGGCGTCGAAGCTGGCGGCGGGCGCTTCGAGCCGCTCGGGCAGGGTGGCGGCCAGGGCCGAGGCGGCCTGCGCGAACTGCGCTCGCATGTCGTCGACCAGGCTTGATGCCGCGCGGTGGCTCGCGCGCAGCATCTGTATTTCAAACGGCAGCGCGGGCTGCACCGCATGAAGCGAAACCTTGCCGGGGTTGGCGCTCAGCGCGGTGTACTGGTCAAGCAGCGCCATGCCCAGGCCGGCTTCCACCAGCGCCAGCGCCAGCGAATACGTCTGGACTTCCAGCGTGGAGCGCGGCTCCAGCGCATGCCGTGCGAGTGTCTGCCGCACCAGCAGCCCGAGCGAGCTGTTGTCGTCGTAGCCGACAAAGGGACGCTCCATCAGCTTGCGCATCGGCACCACATGGCGCCGGCCGCCGGCCGGCAGCGGCTGGTCGCGTGGTACCGCAAGCAGCATATGCCCGACGGCCACCGGCTCGCAGGTGATGGCTTCATGGCGCGGCGGCGAGAAGGCGAAGCCCAGGTCGATCTGGTTGGCGAGCAGCGCGCCGACGATCTCGTCGGTATGGTGGGTCAGCACCTGTACCTGGGTATCGGGGTAGCGCGCGCAAAAACCGCGCACCGCCGGCACCAGCAGCGGGCTCGCCAGGCTCGGCGTGGCCGCCACGCGCAGGCGGCCGACACCCTTGTGGCGCAGGCTTTCCGACACGCGCCGTACGCGCTCGATCTCGCCATATAGCCTTTCGACATCGCCATATAGCGCGGTGGCTTCGGGTGTCGCCTGGAGGCGGCCGCGCACGCGCTCGAACAGGCGGAAGCCGAGCGATGCCTCGGCATGCTGCAGCACGCGCGTGACCACGGGCTGCGAGACGTGGAGCAGGCGCGCGGCCTCGCTGACCGTGCCGGTCAGCATGATGGCGCGGAAGACTTCGATCTGTCGCAATCGCATGATGGAGAAGCTGGTGCGGTGGTGCGGGGGGTACGTTGGCGGCCCATAGCCTGAGGACATATTCTGGCACGTATTGGCATTGGGCAAGCCGCGTGCGCTCGTCTACGCTGCTGCCATCGGATCGAACGCGAGAAGAATGGCAATGCGGGTAGTGATCGTGGGCGCCGGCGTGGTCGGCATGACCAGCGCCTGGCGGCTGGCACAGGACGGCCACGAAGTGACCGTGCTCGAACGGCATGACGGCCCCGGCGAGGAAACCAGCTTCGCCAACGGCGGCCAGCTTAGCTACAGCTATGTGGCGCCGCTGGCCGGCCCGGGCGTGATGGGCAAGGTGCCGGGCTGGCTGTTGCGGCGCGACTCGCCCATGCGCTTCCGGCCCGTGGCGGACCCCGCGCAGTGGCGCTGGCTGGCCGCGTTCATGCGCGCGTGCAACGCCGCCACCAGCGAGGCCACCACGCGCAAGCTGCTGCGCCTGGCGTTCTACTCGCGCGACCTGATGCAGGCGTTCGTGGCCAGCGAAGGCAGCAAGGCGGGGGCGGGTACGGATTTCGATTTTGCGCGGCGCGGCAAACTGATTGTGCACCGCGATGGCGCCGCGTTCGAGACGGCGCGCCGCCTGCTTGACTACCAGGCCAGCCTGGGGTGCGAACAGCAGGCGCTGGACCGCGACGCCTGCGTGGCGCTGGAACCCGCGCTGCTGGGCATCCGCGACGAGATCGCGGGCGCGATCTATACGCCGAGCGAGGAAGTCGGCGACTGCCACCGCTTCTGCCTGTCGCTGGCACGCTTGCTGCAACAACAGCCCGGCGGCGTGTCGATGCGCTTCGGCACCATCGTGCAGGGGCTGGTACAGGAAGGGGGTCGCATCAGCGGTGTGCGGACGGCGTCCGGCGTGGTGCCGGCCGATGCCGTGGTGGTTGCAGGCGGCATCGGCAGCGTGCCGCTGCTGCGTCCGCTCGGCGTGCGGCCGCCGTTGTGGCCGCTCAAGGGCTACAGCATCACCGTGCCGCTGGCGGAAGGCGCGCGTGCGCCGCATATCAGCATCACGGATTTCGCCAACAAGATCGTCTATGCGCGCATCGGCAACACACTGCGCGTGGCGGGCATGGCCGACCTGGTGCGCGGCGGCGCGCGCATCGATCCGGAGCGCGTCGGCGCGCTGGTGACGCAGACGCGCGCGCTGTTTGACGGTATCGTGCCCGATATCCCGCTGGCGCAGCTGCAGCCGTGGGCCGGGCTGCGACCTGCCACGCCGGACGGCCTGCCGATGGTCGGGCCGTCACGGCTTCGCGGCCTGTGGCTCAATCTCGGGCATGGTGCGCTGGGCTTTACGCTCGCCATGGGCAGTGCGGGACTGCTGGCCGACCAGCTCGCCGGCCGCAAGCCCGCGGTCAATGCAGAGGAGTTTTCCGCCGCGCGCGCCTAGCCGCGCGGCAGCGGTTTCCAGTATTGCAGTACGTGGTTTCGATGGAATGCCTCGATCAACAAGCACCCTCAACAGAAGGAGCGCCAAAATGAAGCAACTGCACACTAGCCGCAAGCGGGTCCCCCTGCGCCTGCTGGCAGCCACCGCCCTCAGCCTGGTCAGCACATTCGCCGCCACCGCGGCCAGCGCCGCGGATGGCGACACGCTGCGCAAGATCAAGGAGAGCGGGGTGATCTCGCTCGGCTACCGCGAGTCGTCGATTCCGTTCTCGTACACGGACGGCAAGGAGGTGATGGGCTACTCGCACGAGATCCTGCTGCAGATCGTCGACAAGGTGAAGAGCGACCTCAAGCTGTCGAACCTGCAGGTCAGGCTCACGCCGATCACTTCGCAGAACCGGATTCCGCTGGTGCAGAACGGCACCATCGACATCGAGTGCGGCAGCACCACCAACAACCTCGAGCGGCAGAAGCAGGTGGCGTTCTCGAACAGCCTGTTCGTGTACGGCATCAAGATGCTGACCAAGAAGGACTCGGGCGTGAAGGAATTCACCGACCTGAAGGATCGCAACGTGGTCACCACCGCCGGCACCACGGGCGAGCGCCTGCTGGTCAAGATGAACGGCGAGAAGGCCATGAACATGAACCTGATCAGCACCAAGGATCATGGCCAGTCGTTCCTGATCCTGGAAAGCGGCCGTGCCGCGGCCTTTGTCATGGACGAGCCGCTGCTGTACGGTGAGCGCACCAAGGCCAAGAACGCGGGCGACTGGGTGGTGGTGGGCGCGCCGCTGCAGACCGAGAACTACGCCTGCATGTTCCGCAAGGACGACCCGTCGTTCAAGAAGCTGGCCGATGGCGTGGTGGCCGACCTGATGACCAGCGGCCGCGCCGAGAAGCTGTACAACAAGTGGTTCATGTCGCCGATCCCGCCGCGCGGCATCAACATGAACTATCCGCTGTCCGCCGACATGAAGGCGCTGTTCGCCGCGCCGAACGACAAGGCGTTCCAGTAGGGACGTAACACCGGCAGGGCTGGCTGGCAGTTATATAGCCATGATGAATCGTTATTTCCGTATCGATAGCGGTTGCGGTAGCGTTGACGCCGATATAGGCTCATAGCAGCACAACCGGCCGGCGGCCCTATACAAGAGGCCGCCGGCCATTCCGCATCCCACTGGAGAACATATGCGATCGACTCGTCATGGCTGGCTTAAATCCCTGCTGGCTGCCTCGCTGATCGCCGGCGCCGCCGGCCTGACCGCCACCGCGGCCAGGGCCGCGGACCTGCTCGATACCGTCAAGCAGGCCGGCGTGCTGAAGATTGGCCTGGAAGGTACCTATCCGCCGTTCGGGTTCCGCGCTCCCAACAACGAGCTGGGCGGCTTCGACGTGGATGTGGCACGTGCCGTCGCCGCCAAGCTCGGCGTGAAGCCGGAATTCGTTACCACGGAGTGGAGCGGCATCATTGCCGGCCTGCAGGCGGGCAAGTTCGACGTCATCGTCAACCAGGTTTCGGTGACGCCGCAGCGCAAGCAGGTGCTGGACTTCTCCACCCCCTATGTCTATTCCGCCGCGCAGCTCATCCAGCGTAAGGATGACAAGCGCGAATTCAAGTCGCTGGAAGAACTGAAGGGCCACAAGCTTGGCGTGAGCCTGGGCAGCAACTACAACGACCTGGCCAAGTCGGTGCCGGGCATCGACGTCAAGACCTATCCCGGCGCGCCCGAATACCTGCGCGACCTGGCCGCGCAGCGCGTGGATGCCGCGCTCAACGACCGGCTGATGGTCAACTACCTGATCAAGACCGCCAACCTGCCGCTGCGCCCTGGCGCGGTGGTGCCGGGCGCCAGTGCCGAGGTGGCCATTCCGTTCCGCAAGGACAACCCGAAGTTCGCCCAGGCCATCGACCATGCGCTGGATGACCTGCGCAAGGACGGCACCCTGACCAAGCTGTCGGTGAAGTGGTTCGGTTCGGACGTGACCAAGCCGGGCAAGTAAGTAATCCCTGCTAGTACCAGTACCCCGCCCGGCCGGAGGCCGCGCGGGGTTTGCGCGCATTCCGGCAGGCCGTTACGATTGGCGCGTCTCTTTCCGCCTCCTCCACATGTCCACTCTCCAGATCGTCTCCGATTCCATGCCCGTGCTGCTGCAGGGCACGCTGCTGACCATCAAGTTCGCACTTTGGTCGATGGCCTTCGGGCTGGTGCTGGGCACGGTGGTGGCGCTGATGGGCATCAGCCACAACGCCATCCTGAAGGGCATCGCGCGCGGGTACGTCAGCATCATGCGCGGCACGCCCTTGCTGGTGCAGATCTTTGTCGTCTACTACGGCTTGCCGGGCATCGGCATCGCACTGGAACCGACACCGGCCGGTGTGCTGACGCTGAGCCTCAATGTGGGTGCTTACCTGTCCGAGAGCATGCGGGGCGCGATCCTCGGCATCGCGCGCGGCCAGTGGCTGGCCGCGTACAGCCTGGGCCTGACGCCCGGGCAGACGCTGCGCTATGTGGTCGGACCGCAGGCTTTGCGCCTGGCGGTGCCGAGCCTTTCCAACAGCTTGATCAGCCTGATCAAGGACACCTCGCTGGTATCGGTGATCACGGTGACGGAATTGCTGCGCACGGCGCAGGAAGTCATTGCGGCGACCTACCAGCCGTTGCCGCTTTATCTTGCGGTGGCGGTCATCTACTGGGTGCTGAGCACCGGGCTTTCGGGACTGCAGCATGTGCTGGAGCGCCGCCTTTCATTGCCGGGCAGGCACTAAAAACGCCAGGCAAATAAAGAGGGCCAGCCCGTCGGGGCTGGCCCTTTGTCCATCCAGGCTGCTGGCTTATCCCTGCGCGACGCGGCTGGCGATGTGCGCCAGCGCCTCATCGACCTGGTCCACCAGGATCAGGCACAGGTCACCGGCCTGCACCCGTGACAGCGACGTGTCGATGGCCACAAACTCGCCACGGATCTCGTCGATCGTGCTGGCGCGCGTGGCGCCCTGCAGGCCCTCGCGCAGCAGGGCGAGCACTTCGCCGTCCTCGCGGCCGCGCTGGCACTGGTCCTGGTACAGGATGACCTCGTCGAATACGCCGCCCAGGATCTGGGTCTGCTTGCGGATGTCTTCGTCGCGGCGGTCGCCGGCACCGCTGATCACCACCATGCGGCGCTTGGCGGGCATGGTCTGCACGGCATTGCACAGCGCCTGGATGGCGTCCGGGTTGTGGCCGTAGTCGGCAATCAGCGTGGCGCCGCGGTAGTCGAACACGTTGAAGCGGCCCGGGGCCGTCTGCGCGTCGTTGACGAAGGTCGCCAGGCCGCGGCGGATGATGGTCCAGTCGATGCCGAGCGCCCAGGCCGCGGCGATCGACGACATGGCGTTTTCCACCTGGAAGCCGATCGTGCCGTTGCGCGTGAGCGGGATCTCGGCCAGCGCAAAGCGCACTTCGTTGTCGCCTTCGGAGGCCACAATATGGTCGCCGTCGACAAACACCACGCGCTTGCCCTGCGCGCGGTGCGTGGCCATGGCCGGCTGGCCCGGGTCATGCGCGAAGAACGTCACCGATCCCGGGCACGCATCGGCCATGCGCACCACCATCGGGTCCGCGGCGTTGAGCACGGCCATGCCGTGCGGCGCCACGTTCTGCACGATCACGCTCTTGAGCACGGCCAGGTCTTCCACCGTGCTGATGAACGACAGGCCCAGATGATCGCCTTCGCCGACGTTGGTCACCACGGCCACGTCGCAGCGATCGAAGGCCAGGCCTTCGCGCAGCAGGCCGCCGCGCGCGGTCTCGAACACGGCGGCATCGACGTCCGGATGCAGCAGCACGTTGCGCGCGCTGCGCGGGCCGCTGCAGTCGCCGGTGTCGATGCGCTCGCCGCGGATATAGACGCCGTCGGTGCCGGTCATGCCCATGCGCAGGCCGCTGGTGGCCATCAGATGAGTGATCAGGCGGACCGTGGTGGTCTTGCCGTTGGTGCCCGATACCGCCACCACCGGGATGCGGCCATCGTCGCCGTCGGCGAACATGGTCGACACGATGGCTTCGCCCACCGCGCGGCCCTTGCCGTATGAAGGCTGCAGGTGCATGCGCAGGCCCGGCGCGGCGTTGACTTCGACCACGCCGCCGGCCTGTTCCTCGAACGGCTTGAGCATGGTCTCGCACACGGCGTCCACGCCGGCGATGTCGAGGCCGACCATCTGCGCGGCTGCCACGGCGCGCGCAGCGATGTCCGGGTGGACGTCGTCGGTCACGTCGGTGGCGCTGCCGCCGGTCGACAGGTTGGCGTTGTTGCGCAGCACCACGCGCGTGCCCTTCGGCGGCACGGATTCCGCAGTCAGGCCCTGCTTGGCCAGCGTCGCCAGGGCGATATCGTCAAAGCGGATCTTGGTGAGCGAAGTCGCATGGCCCTCGCCGCGGCGCGGGTCGCGGTTCACTTCCTCGACCAGCTGGCGCACGGTATGCGAGCCATCGCCGATCACCTGCGGCGGATCGCGGCGCGCGGCGGCGACGAGGTGCTTGCCGACCACCAGCAGGCGGAAATCATGGCCCGGGATGTAGCGCTCGACGATCACGTCGGAACTGATGTCCGAAGCGACCTCATAGGCCGTCATCACTTCTTCGCGCGTGCGGATGCGCACGGCCACGCCCTTGCCCTGGTTGCCGTCGCGCGGCTTCACCACCACGGGCGCGTCGATTTCCTGCGCGGCTTCCCAGGCTTGCTCCGCGCTGCGCACCGAGCGGCCCAGCGGCACCGGCACGCCGGCCGCGTGGAGCAGGCTCTTGGTCAACTCCTTGTCCTGCGCGATGGATTCGGCCACGGCGCTGGTCGCGCTGGTTTCGGCGGCCTGGATGCGGCGCTGCTTGCTGCCCCAGCCAAACTGCACCATCGAACCCTGCGTCAGGCGGCGATACGGAATGCCGCGCGCCACGGCGGCGTAGACGATGGAGCCCGTGCTGGGCCCGAGGCGCACGTCCTCGTCGAGTTCGCGCAGGCGGTGCAGCGCGTCGTCCAGGTCGAACGGCGCGTCGTCGCGCGCGGCCAGGCACAGCGCCTGGGCCAGGTCGAACGCCAGGCGGCCGACTTCTTCCTCGCTGTACTGCACGATCACCTGGTAGGTGCCGGGCTCGACGGTCTGCGCCGTGCGGCTGAACGTCACGGGACAGCCGGCCGCGGCCTGCAGGCGCAGCGTGGCGCCTTCCAGCACGTGCGCGAGCGACAGCTCGCCGGCGTCTTCATCCGGATGCAGCGGCCCGATGTCGGGAAAGCGCGCGCGCAAGCGGTCTTCAAAGCCGGGCAGGGCGGCAACCATGTCCGAGGGTTCCGGACAGGCCACGATCGCCTCGATGGCGGTGTGGCGGCACCACAGGTTCGGGCCGCGCAGGGCCCGGATGCGAGAGACTTCCATAGATTCTGGGTTCCGTTCTTCTTCGGGCCGTCAGGCGCGGCGCGGGGGCTGGCCCATCCACTGGTGCACGCGGTCGACGGTGGCGCCGGGGGCGCCTTCGTCGCACTGCAGGACCAGCAGGTCGCCGGCCACCAACTGGCCAAGCGCGGTCTCGATGGCGTCGCGGCGCGTGCCTTCGTCGATGATCTTGGTGACGCGGCGCCCCTCGTAGAGACCTTGCTTGAGCAGGGCGCGAGCCTCGGTGTCAGGCAGCGCGCGCTTGACGCTCTGGTCTTCGCACAGGAACACGCGGTCGAAGCTGGCGCCCAGGACCTTGCCCTGGCGGACCATGTCTTCGTCGCGGCGCTGCACGCCGGCACCGTAGACGATCATGCGGCGTTCGGCCGGGAAACGGTCCAGCGCGGCGGCCAGGGCCTCCAGCGCAGGGGCGTTGTGCGCGTCATCCACCACGACGATGGCGCCGTTGCGCTCGAACAGCGTGAAGCGGCCCGGCACGTCGACCTGGCCCACGTCGAAGGTCACGATGCCCGCGCGGATCAGGTCGTTGGAGATACCCAGCGCCCAGCCGGTGGCGACGGCCGCCAGCACGTTCTCCACCTGGAACGAGACGCGGCCGGCGTAGGTCACCGGAATGGCGGCGACATCGGTCAGCGGCGTTTCGCTGTGGCCGGTGGCCAGCACGACCTTGCCGTCGCGCACGAACACGGCACGCTTGCCGTTCGCACGATGCGCGACGATGGCCGGCAGTTCGGCGGACAGGCCGAAGAAGATCACGTCGCCGTCCGACAGCTCGGCCATTTCCACCACGCGTTCGTCGCGCGCGTTGAGCACGGCGGCACCGTTCTTGAGCACCACGTCAACCTGCGTGCGCAGTACGTTGAACATGCGGTCTTCATCTTCGACGTAGTAGTCGCCCATGTGGTCGGGCGCATCGAAGTTGGTGACCACGCCGACCTGGCAGCGGTCATAGACCAGGCCTTCGGAAAGGATGGCACCGCTGTCGTTCTCGAACACGGCGGCTTCCACCGCGCGGTTCATCAGGATGCGGTGGCCGGCGTCCCAGTTGGCGCGGTCGCCGCCCTGCACCAGGCGGCGGTCCAGGAACAGGCCGTCGCTGCACGCCAGGCCGGTGTGCTTGCCCGACAGCTGCAGCAGGCGGGCGACCAGCTTGGCCACCACGGTCTTGCCGTTGGTGCCGGTAATGCCGACCACCGGGATGCGGCCGGGGTTGGTGTCGTCGCCCTCGGGGAAGAGGTGGTCGACGATGGCGCGGCCCACGGGGCGCGGCGTGCCTTCCGCCGGCTTGAGGTGCATGAGCAGGCCCGGGCCGGCGTTGACTTCCACGATGGCACCGCGTTGCTCGGCCAGCGGGCGCGAGATGTCCTCGGCCACCAGGTCCACGCCCGCGATATCCAGGCCGACCACGCGCGCGGCCAGCGCCGCATGCGCGGCCACGCTCGGGTGCACGCGGTCGGTGACGTCGAAGGCCACGTTGCCGGTGCGCTGGATCAGCACCGTCCTGCCTTCGGGCGGGACCGAGGTGCCATCCATGCCCTGGCGCTTGAGCTCCAGGCGCGCCGCCGAGTCCAGCCGGACGCGGTTCAGCGGATGATCTTCGGTGCTGCCGCGGCGCGGGTCCGAATTGATCTGCAGTTCGATCAGTTCTTCGATGGTCGACTTGCCGTCGCCCACCACGCTGGCGGTCTCGCCCATCGCGGCGGCGACCATGCGCCCGCCCACGACCAGCAGGCGGTGCTCGTTGCCGGGGATGAAGCGCTCGACGATCACGCCGTTGCCTTCCTCGATTGCCACCGCGTAGGCAGTCGCGACTTCTTCGCGCGTCACCAGGTTGGTAAAGACGCCGCGGCCATGGTTGCCGTCGTACGGCTTGACCACCACGGGCACGCCGATGTCCTCGGCGGCTTCCCAGGCGTCTTCGGGCGACTCGACCATGCGGCCTTCGGGCACCGGCACGCCGCACGATTCGAGCAGGCTCTTGGTGAGGTCCTTGTCGCGCGAAATGCTCTCGGCGATGGCGCTGGTGCGGTCGGTCTCGGCCGTCCAGATGCGGCGCTGGCGCGCGCCGTAGCCGAGTTGCACCAGGTTGCCGTCGGACAGGCGGATGGACGGGATGTCGCGGTCATCGGCGGCATCGGCGATGCAGGCCGTGCTCGGGCCGAGGCAGTGCTCATCGACCAGGCGGCGCAGGTTGTCGACGACGGCGGGGACGTCGAACGGGCGGTCCTCGATCGCGGCCATCACCAGGTCGCGTGCCGCGAACAACGCGGCGCGCGTGACTTCCTCGTGCCAGGCGCGCACGATCACCTTGTAGACGCCGCGGACCGGGGTCTCGCGGGCCTTGCCGAACCCGCCGGGCATGCCGGCCAGGTTCTGCAGCTCAAGCGTCACGTGTTCCAGGATGTGGCCCGGCCATGTGCCTTCCTTGAGGCGCTGCAGGAAGCCGCCGCGCTCGCCAATGCTGCAGCGATGCTCGACCAGCGTCGGCAACCACGTCGACAGCCGTTCGTAGAACCCCGGAATCGTGTTGGAGGGAAAATCCTCCAGCTCCCCGATATCGACCCACGCCTCCAGCACGGGCCGATATGTCCACATATTCGGGCCGCGCAGCGACATGACATCGAAAATCTCAATGTCCTTCTTTTTCATTGATTTAGCTTGAGGCAATGGGCGGAAACACCCGAGAAATGGAAGCCTAACCTTTCAGTAACGTTACAGCATACGTCAGGTTGACTTCTTTAGCTGACATCCGATTGTGCAATGCATCAGGAGCCCCGCTGGTTTGCGTTATGTATACTTGCGGGCAAAATCGCGGGCCGCCAGTGTGCGGCCATTCTAAATTGTTTCAAGTTATGTCCGTTTCAGCTGGACGCTGCAAGGCGCGCCGACAATGACCCAATCCTCCCTGCCTGTCTCACAAAGCAACGCCCCGGACGAGCCCTGGCGGCCCGAAGCCGGCGCCGCGCTTCGCCCCGGCGAGACCGTCCTGGCCGGGCTGGAACTCGACCTCGACGCGAGGCTGCATTTTACCCAAGGGTGGCTGGTTGTGACGGACCGGCGCCTTATAGCGCGTGCTCCAGGTGAAAAAAGTGTGCGGGAATGGGCCATCGAGCCCGGCCTGCACCTCTCGCATACCGACCACGCGGGCGTTGGCACCCTCGAACTGGGCAATGGCACGGCTCGCTTCGCCTGCTGGCGCTACACGCTTGGTTACAATCCCGCCGCGCTGCGGCTGGTCGACCAGTTCGAGGCGCGCCGCGACGCCGCTGTAGCCGCGGTGCCGCAGGATGCCGGCGAAGTGCTGTGCCCCACCTGCAAAGCCCCGCTGCCGCCCGGCGAGGAGCAATGCCCGCAGTGCAGCCGTGAACAGGAAACACCGCCATCGACCTGGGCGCTGCTGCGCCTGTGGCGCTTTGCGCGCCCGTACCGCTGGGAGCTGCTGACGGGTTTCTTCCTGACGCTGCTGTCCACGGCGGCCACGCTGGTGCCGCCGTACCTGACCATGCCGCTGATGGACAAGGTGCTGATCCCGTTCCAGAACGGCGTGCCGATCAACTATGACCTGGTGCGCCTGTACCTGGCAGGCCTGCTGGGCGCGGCACTGGTGGCCTGGAGCCTGGGCTGGGCGCGCACCTACCTGCTGGCGCGCGTGTCCGAGCGTATCGGCGCGGACCTGCGCACCACCACCTACGAGCACCTGCTGAAGCTGTCGCTCGAATACTTCGGCGGCAAGCGCACGGGCGACCTGATGGCGCGCATCGGCTCGGAAAGCGATCGCATCTGCGTTTTCCTGTCGCTGCACCTGCTCGACTTCGCGACCGACGTGCTGATGATCGTGATGACAGCGGCCATCCTCATCTCGATCAATCCGTGGCTCGCGCTGGTGACGCTGGTGCCGCTGCCGTTCATCGCGTGGATGATCCACCTGGTGCGCGACCGGCTGCGCCATGGCTTCGAGAAGATCGACCGGATCTGGTCGGAGATCACCAACGTGCTGGCCGACACCATTCCGGGCATTCGCGTGGTCAAGGCCTTCGCGCAGGAGAAGCGTGAAGTGGCCCGCTTCCGCGAGGCCAACAAGCACAACCTGGCCATCAACGACCGCGTGAATGCGGTGTGGTCGCTGTTCACGCCGACCGTGACGCTGCTCACTGAAATCGGGCTGCTGGTGGTGTGGGTGTTCGGTATCTGGCAGGTTTCGCACAGCGCCATCACGGTGGGTGTGCTGGTGGCTTTCCTGACCTATATCAGCCGCTTCTATACGCGGCTCGATTCGATGAGCCGCATCGTCTCGGTCACGCAGAAGGCGGCGGCCGGCGCCAAGCGCATCTTCGACATTCTCGACCACGTGTCGAGCGTGCCGGAGCCCGTGCGTCCGGCAAAGCTGGAGAAGGTGGAGGGCGCCATCGAAATGCGCGACCTCGGCTTCCGCTACGGCAACCGCGCGGTGATCCGCGGCCTGGACCTGTCGATAGCGCCAGGAGAGATGATCGGACTGGTCGGGCACAGCGGCTCGGGCAAGAGCACGCTGGTCAACCTGATCTGCCGCTTCTATGACGTGTCCGAAGGTGCGATCCGCGTCGACGGCATCGACATCCGTTCGCTGCCGGTTTCGGAGTACCGCCGCCATATCGGCCTGGTCCTGCAGGAGCCGTTCCTGTTCTTCGGCACGATCGCGGAGAATATCGCCTACGGCAGGCCTGACGCCACGCGCGAGGAGATCGTTGCGGCCGCACGCGCCGCGCATGCGCATGAATTCATCCTGCGGCTGCCGCACGGCTACGATTCGCTGGTCGGCGAACGCGGCCAGGCGCTGTCGGGTGGCGAGCGCCAGCGCATTTCGATTGCGCGCGCGCTGCTGATCAACCCGCGCATCCTGATCATGGACGAGGCAACTTCGTCGGTCGATACGCAGACCGAGAAGGAAATCCAGAAGGCACTGGATAACCTGGTGCAGGGGCGGACCACGATCGCCATCGCGCATCGTCTGTCCACGCTGCGCAAGGCCGACCGCCTGGTGGTGATGGACCGCGGCCAGATCGTCGAAGTGGGCGGTCACGATGAGTTGCTCGCACGCGAAGGTGCCTACTACAAGCTCTACCAGGCGCAAGCCCGCAACGTCGATACCGAGGACCAGCCGGCCGATGAGGAATCCCTGCTGGGCACGGAGACCGCCAATGCTTAATGACGCCAATCTCGACGCCAATCTCGACGCCGACGAAATTCCCGATACCGAATTCACGCTGAGCCGCAACGCACTCGGCAAGCTGGTGCTGTCGCTTGGCGACGGCACGGCGCACGAGGGCGTGGTGCCGGTGCGCGCCTTCCCGATCGGCGCGCCCGATGATGGCATCGGCATGATGAGCACGGATGGCCGCGAGCTGGCCTGGGTGCCGCGGCTCGACGGGCTTTCGGGACAGCAGCGTGCGCTGGTGGAAGAAGAACTGGCCGCGCGCGAATTCATGCCCGAGATCCAGCACATCGTCAGCGTCTCTACGTTCGCTACGCCGAGCGAGTGGACCGTGCAGACCGACCGGGGACGGACCACGCTGGTGTTGCGCGGCGAGGAAGACATCCGCCGCCTGGCCGGCAGCACGCTGCTGATTTCGGACAGCCACGGCATCCATTACCTGATCCGCGACCTGATGGCGCTGGATCGCCACAGCCGCAAGATACTCGACCGCTTCCTCTGAACTTTGCGCTGATGGCGGCGCGGGGTGCCGCATCAGTGCAGCAGTTCCTCGCCGTCTTCGTCGTCGTACAGGTCGTCGTGCATCAGCGGGGTGTCCGCGACCATGTCGAATACCGTCGAGTGGTAGTGAAGGCTGAACCAGTCGCGGAACATGGCCAGCGACAACTTTTCTGGCCACAGTGACTCGTCGAACCACTCGGCGAGCATGAACTCGAAGAAACTGCGCCAGCGTTTTTCCACCCAATGCCGGGCACTGTCGGCGGTGTCCGCGAGTTCCTCCGGCAGGAGGAAAACGCTCTGGTCTTCCCGCACGTGTTCGAGCGTCAGGTTGGGCACGGGCTCCGGGTCGACAGCCCGGATCCAGTCCAGGAACGGCTGCTCCGGAACGATCGCGACCAGCGCGCGGTTGATGGTGAAGCGGGGATAGTCGGACATGGCAACGCTACAGGGCAGACTGCAGGACGGTATTGTAGACGCCAATGCGGCGTGGGCGGACAGCTTGTCTTGCGGCCATCCGGCCAAGAAAAAACCCAGCCTGGCAAAGGCTGGGTTTCGGAAATACTGGTGGAGCCGGCGTCAACCGCACTGATTCCTTGGAGGCCTTGTCAGATAAGGCTTATGATGGAATATCGCGTGCCGAAACAAAATTTATACGCACAGATATACGCATGATCGGTTTTGTTGCCTGCCGACAACGCTGCCCCGCGCTCGGGAACATAACCGCCGTCCCAACGGGAATCCAACTGGCGCGTCGGCCGAACGCCCACCCTACCAGCACGACCACTGCCAATGGTTGGCCAGCCAGCACCCACCAGCGCCGTCCACACCCCTACGCCGCACTCCCGCCCCCCGGGGGTGGCCCGACGCGGCGCGCTGATTTTTTATCGGATCGCAAAAATAATTCCGGTGCCTAGGGGGGGGCCAGCCAGCCGCACACGCCGTTCGTGAGCACGCGAGAGTGCCGCCGGGCCCTTTTGGGCAGCGCTTTGCCCAATTGGTGCGTGGCCAGTGGTGTAGTATCGGATCGCCCAGATGCCGAGCGCAGAAGGCGCCGAAGGAGCCCCGGAACCCGCTGATGCCGAAATCTGGCGAGACGGACAGCGAACTGCTGCCGCGGTAGGCCGGGCTCATCTCTCGCCGTCAGCTAGCCTGCGCGCGTCTGTCGGCAGCGTGCGATGGCACCAGCAGAGAGTAATAGGCCAGTGTGCTGCGAATCGACGTGGCACGGCCGGGCAGAAACGCTTTGGCGGGTCTGACTGCGACAAAAGAAAGGAGGGTACGCCGCACCATGCCGAAAGCCCGCAAATATCCAGACCCCAAGGAACAACTCGCCCGTGGCGTGAAGGCGCTGCGCCAGCGTGGCTACTCGGAAGACAGGGTGCTGCAGCTCGTGCAGGAGGCGTACCGGGAGCCACCGCCCGAAAAGCCGTGGGCCTTGCATCCCGGATGGAACGGAATGAATCCGCCGTGGCGGCCCGGCATGGGGCCACAACCGGAATGAAGCTCGTCATTCCGGCATCCCACGATGCCGGCCTTTCCGTGCACGCCCTAAAAAGGAAGAACAAGGATGCCCATTCAAACACGTCCGTCTTTGCTCGCGTCGCTAGCTACCGCGACAAGTCTCGTACTACTCGCAGCCTGTGCGGGTGGATCGGTACCCGTGACTGTGGAAGGCATTGAGCCTGCCGATGATGCTGGCGTTGCCGGTTGCAGGTATCTGGACACAGTAACCGGCAGCTCTGGCTGGTATGGCGTCAACGCTGGGCTGGGGACGGACAACGCGCGCCGGGAGGCATTGCAGCAGGCCAAGGCCATTGGGGCCAATCGCATCGTCTGGCTGGTGGTGTCACCCGTGCACGGATCCACTCAGGTAGCAGGCAAGGCATACAAGTGCGGCGCATAGGGCAAAGGAGCGCAAAGCGCGGAAGGCGGCAAAGTAAGCCCCCTCTTGCCAGGGCCTGACCATGAACCTGACCGAAGCCTTCCGCCAGTTCCGGGCGAAGCCACGGAACATCCGATACGACGTAACCGCGATCAGCGACACGGACCCGCCTGAACTGGTCTGTGCTTTGTTCGGGCATTGGAAAGAGTGGACACAGCCCTGCGCCGACCTGCCCCCGAACGTGCGGGAGTATTGCGACGACCTGCGCGGGTGGGGTCAGTCACCCGCAATCGCGGAAGTGCGCAGGCACTTGCAGCGGGCCTTCGAAGGGCGGATGCCGGTGCGGGTCATCGTTGTGAGCCTGCTGAACCCGACGAAGGATCAGGCGACGGTCGATGCCGGTCAGAACGCCAGCGCGGCACGAAAGGTCTTCGACCCCCGTCCCGACATGGTCGGACGCGTGACGGCGTTCGATGGCGAAGCGTTTTGCATTCGCTTTGAGCGGCAAGGGTGACGCATCGAGCAGTTGAAACCCGCCCCGATTGCCGGCGGGTACGGGCTTTCTGTGCCCAAGGCAGGTCATGGAGCAGAGGTATCATGACGTGTCCTTCAGACCCAAACCGCGCATGAATGCACCCAAGCTGACAGACGACGAACGAACTACAGCGGTCGGACTTGCCCGCTACGCGTATGAATACATCGAAGCGGCTTTGCTGGTGGACAAGGAAATTGGCGCACAGAAGGGCTATGAATTTGTATCCCCGATTCCTGCCTACTTCCTTGCAATGCATGGGATTGAACTTACGCTGAAAGCGTACCTGCGACATTGCGGCGTTAGCGTTCGGTCCCTTCGAAGCCCACGGGAGTTTGGGCACGACCTGCGCGCCTGCCTTCGCAAAGCCAAGGAACTAGGCCTAGGTCAGATATTTGAGATGCAGTCTGAAGACGATGAAGCCCTTGACGGGCTAATCAGCTTGAACGAAGGGCAAGGGCTGCGGTACATACAGACCGGCTACAAGCGCTTTCCCTCTTGGGGCATTGTTAAACCGTTCACCGTTCGCCTACATCTAGCCGTTGCCCCGCACGTTGGCTACAAATCCTTCTTCATGTCATTTAGCTGATGCCACCGCGACGACAGCTGGCGCCCCGTCGCCAGCGTTGCCCCTAGTTATAGGTCGCCAGTCCCCTTTTTTGCCCTCTGCTTTTCGGCATCGCGCGCCTCTTCAAAAAGCTTGTTGCCAATGAGCGAAAGCGATCCACCGCTGCTGCCGCGATAGTCAAGCATCGCCGTGCCAGTGGATTGACGCCAGATATAGTCGTCTACGTATCTGTTGCGCTGTTGCGGAGCACCATACGCTTCCGTGAGAACAGCCTTCAATGCCGGACCGTCTTTGGTAGTGGTGAATTGCATCATCACATGAAAGAGCCGATCTCCGTAGAAGCAAAATATGATGTCGCTGAGTGTGGCATCCCCAATTGTTTTCTGCTCTTCGGGTCGCCTATAGCAGACGACATCAGGCTTCGGGCGCATTGCCTCATTGGCCGTACCAAGGCTACTTGGCGGGTCACCCCATTTGATTCCGCGAAATCCCTCTATCGGCTGTGCTGCGTTGGCACTGCCAACAACTACGGTCGCCAAGATAGGTATCAGTAGTGATTTCATTCTTCACCTCCTATGCACCCAAGCAGCAGGGCGACTCATTGTGATTCCCCAAGAAGCGTAGCCCCCGCACCATCTGGCGCGTATTGAAGGATTTTTAAGACTGAATGAAGTAGCCCGCACGGGTGACTGGGCAGAAAGGACCGAAGGAAGAGACGCCTCTCATGGAGAGAGTATTCAAAGAGACTGCCTTAAACCAAGCCTCAATCGGGTGACGCAATTGAATCCCGACGCGATAGTCCAGTTTTGCCGGGTCCAAGAAAGCGCTCCAACCCTTCGCCGTAGGGGCGGGGCGCGTCCCGTCGTGTCACCCCGCAGGGAGAAAATATGCCATCGCAATTGCGCGGCCACGGCTGTGCAAGGGGCTTGTGGGGACCGTCACTTAATCCCAGAATAGGTTCATAGGCAAGCCAAAAAAGGATTCACTATGTATTTTCCGCCTCACGATGACTGACTACCTCGACCTAGAACGACGTTTTGGACTCTTGACCGAGTACTCGGTCAAGGAACTTCTGGCCCCGGACATCATGGGCCGCAAGCGCCTAGGCTGGGAGCAGCTCCTCGCCGGACGCTTCTCGCTCATCACCGCTCGTGCGAACTACGGCAAAACAACGGAACTGCGAGCTTGCGCGCAGCGCCTCCGAGACGAAGGGCGGCATGCTGTGTTTGTTGCCCTTCACCGGCTTCTCGAAGAGCCCGATTTTCAAATCGCTCTTGAAGCGACCGAGGCCGAAGCGTTCGGAGCATGGGAGGCTGCGCCCACCGAGCGATTGCACCTGTTCGTTGATTCGCTGGACGAGGCGGTGCTGGGTCGGGAATCGGGGCTCCAGTCTGCACTTCGTAGGGTGTCCAGGGCAGTTAGGCGTTCGGGTGCAGAGGTCAGTTGGATTCTCTCTTCGCGCCCCGCCACTCTCACGCCGTCTGTTCTTGACGTTGTTCAAGCAGAGCTTTGTACAACGCTCTATGTGGGCGACGCGAAGGAAGCGTCGCCCGACGACACGTCAGAAGAAGTGGATGCCACTGATGCTCCGAGCGTGGGACTCTCCGCGATCGACGCCGGCAGCACGGTTAAGGCAAAGTCCGTCCCGAAGGAGCACCTGAAGGTCTTCGGGTTGCTTCCTCTGTCAGGGAGAGCGGCCAGGCTGTACCTAGAGAGTCGCCATGGTGTCGATGACGGCAAGGCATTGCTGGACGCAGCGCGGCGTTTCGGGCTGAATGACCTCGCCGATGGCCCTGGAAGTCTCGACGTACTGGCTTACGTCGACCCGGTGACCAATCCGCCTAGCGACCTAACCTCCGTCTTTGAGCGGATGGTTTCAGGTGTCCAGGCTTATCAGCGCTCAGACCACCGCGAATCGCTGGTGGGACGCCCTTCCCCGGAGAGCTTGGATGAGGCCGTGGCGAAGCTCGCGGCAGCTTCGGCGGTTTGTCAGTTGCCAAACATGGAGTTGGCCGCGGATGTTCTCAAGGTGCGAGATGGGGTGTTGTCGTGCCGGCCGCTCGTGGGCTCCTTGCTCTCTGAGAAGTCATTGACGTATCTGCTTGGCTCGACGCTGTTCATCGATTCGGGGCAGCATCAGGTCAAGCTTTATCCCGAGCAACTGCTCCCCTACCTTGCCGCAAAGCGCCTCTCGTCCCTAGTTCAATCTCCCGAAGACGCGCGCAGGCTTATTGCTGCGCTGTCGTGGCGGGCGGCGACAGGTGAGTGTGGAGTACATCGGGCTTACCTAACTGTCGCCGGCTGGCTGGCCACATTCAACGTCCACTGCAGGTTGGAGTTGCTGGAGGTTGAGCCGCAGGCCGTTGCATTCTTCGGGGACCTGCGGAGTACACAGGTTTCGTTGGCCGACGCGAGCGCAGCGCTGAAGCGTAGCTTGGGGCGGCTGGACACTTTCGGCGACACGCTCGGACGAAACCAGTTCACCCTGACGGCGGAGAACTACTGGCAAGCTGCGAAGCTCGGAATTGAACCGACGCTTCTGGAGGCCTACGACAACGTTGGCTCTGACTGGCACGCACGCATCGCGCTTCTCGATATCGCCACCTACGCTCGTCTCGACGTCTTCCGCGACAAGGTTTTGTCCGAGCATGGCAACGACTACGCGAAGCTGCTAGGGAATTCAGCTGAGCTCGTGTATCTAATGTCTCTCGAACGAGATGACGATGCTCAAGCACTAGCCGACGCAGCGAAGGCGAGCCCGCGCCTTGAAGAACGGACGCTTCGGCTACTTCTTTGCGAGCTCGCGTGGAGGACATTCGATGCCACGACGATTGCCGAACTGGCAAGCAAGCAGTACATGCGCAAGGGCGGCGGCTTCAACCTCAGCTGGGCTCTCACGCACGATGTCGCCGACTCAGCAAGCCCTGAGCAACTCGCGGCGCTGACCGAGGAGTTGTTGTCCCACATGGTGAAGCACTTTGAGGCGAAGCGTGACGAGCACAGTGAGCGGTACGACAATTTCGCGGAGGCTGTTCAAGAGTTGATTGCGCTCGTTGTTCGAGCCGAGAGCGTCCCTGTAGAACGCATCACCCAGCTGTGCCTGACGTACTACAAGGCGAACGGTAAGCTTCACTTCGGAAGCGTCGACCAGTCTGAACTCCGCACAGCGCTGAAGCTATCCGACGCCGTTCGCCAGAACCTACTTCGAGCGGTCATCGCTCAAAGTGACCGAACGCCTGACGGAATCTGGAAGACATTTGTCTCGTACGGGATGTACTCGCCCTGGCAAGACGGTGATGTTGAGGCGCTTGCCGAGCCTGGATTTACCGAACTGGTGACCACGCTCAAGAACAACGCTGCTGCGCAGAAGCCGGCTGCGCAATCCCAAAAAGCGAAGCGAGACAAGCTGGAGCTAGACGAACCTTCCAAGGACACGCTGTTGACTGAAGTTGATAGCGTGAAAGACGGCTCGAACACGAAAGCGCTTGCCTGGATTGCCGGGTGGTTAAGCCAAACAAATCACAACTCACGCTTCGGCGAGTGCGACTTCTCGGCGTTCGAGAAGGCGGCGGGCCCTGCGCTTGCGATCGCTGCCCGCGCCGGGCTGAGCGCCATCTGGCGCAACCGCGCCCCCGAATTTGTTGAGGCCGAGCGTAATACCACGTACTACGTGACAGTCGCAGGCCTCCAGGGGCTTCATCTTGATCTTGGGGACGGAGCCAAGCTCCCGGCGTTGTCCGACACCGAAGTTAAGCAAGCTCTCTCCTACGGTCGATTTGAGATCAACGGCTACCCGAAGTGGTTCTGGTCGGTCGTGCGCGCGCATGAGGCGGTGGCCCTTGAGGAATTCCGCGAAGTCCTGGCTGCAGCAGGCGCCGGCGCGGTGTCGGCCGACAAGGCCGACGCGCTCGTTCGACACCTTCCGGATGCGCCTCCAGCCGTTCAGCGCGGTCTGGGCGGCGCGGCATGGACGTTTGCGACAGGTTCAGCTAGCGTTGACTCCTATGCCCTTGAATCTGCTCTGACCTGTGCGGTGGGCGACGGGGGAAGTGTCGACCAAGGCGCTTTCGAAGGCGAAGCTTGGTCGCGCATGTCAGCAGCGTTCCGAGACCCCCTGCCTATCCTGGGGGCCCTCGCCTCGCCGGAGAATGCCGAGGAGCAGAAGGCGCGTAGTGAGCTTGAGGCCCGCATCCAACAGATGAGGCGCCTAAGGTCAAATGCGGTCGTCTGGGGCCTGTTCTGGCTGTTGTACTACCCGTCAGCCTTCGGCGCGCGCTGGGAACGCTGGCGTACATCCGAAGAGCGCGCCGCGGAGGAGTTCATGTTCGATCTGGCCGCGTACATCGGCGAGGACCGACAGAACCGTTTGAGAGCTGCAGCGGAGAGAGGCATGGGCGGCCTGAAAGCACTCTCAGCCCTCTATGAGTGGGTAGTGACCGTCGTCCGCGAATCCGAAGACATTGCTCACGAAGATGGACGGGTGTATCACGTTGGCGCCCGCGACCACGCTCAGCGTCTCCGCGATTCGCTAATACCAGCGATTTCGAGTGCCAAGTCTCAAGCAGCCTACGAGGTGCTGGATGAGCTTCGAAAGAAGTCTACAGGCGCGCGTGCGAAGTACATCCGACACTTGCAATTCCAGATGCGCGAGGAGGAAGCGTATGTCGCTCCGGTCGCACAGCAGAACTACTCTAAGTTCGAGCGTGACTTCGCGCCGCCGGTGACAGGCTTCACGCAGTTCGCTCAAGCCGTGTACAACGATTTGCTTGGGGTGAAACGCGACATCGAGCATGGCGAGTTCAGTCTCCGGCGATTTTTCAACCGGGTGGTCATGGAGCACATCAAGACCGATACTGAAGGCTTGGCACTCGAGGAAGACTTCCAGGCGCTACTCGGGAGCGAGCTGAACCATGCCAGCGGCGGCCGCTATGGAGTCACGCTCGAGCCAATTCTTCCGTCGGCAACCCGGCGCGATGTACTGTGTCAGGTCGGTGAAATTCGAGCCACAGTTGAACTCAAGATGTCCGAGCGTTGGACTGTGGCCGACTACCTCGTGTCCTTGGCGGAGCAGTTGAAGGGACAGTACATGCAGGCCTCGGACTCGAAGATTGGCTTTTTCGTCGTTGTGCTTCAGCGACATCGGAAGTGGGATAACCCTGCGGGAGGGGAAGTCGACTTTGCAGGATTGATTGGCCTCCTCGAAGCGAAGGCCTTGGAGCTTCAAGCCGCGGACCCAGCGCTCTTCTTGCGTATCGTAGGTATCGACGCCGCGCCTCAGGCCGACTTCCGAGAGTCGATGGCAGCAACGAAGGCCGCCATCAATGGGCCAGCCAAGTATGCAGACGAGCGCGGCAACACCTGGTCTGGAAAAGGTCGTCGACCGAAGTGGCTGAAGGATGCCCTCGATACGGGAAAGACACTCGCCGACTTTGAGATTGCCCAGCCTACAGCTTGAACCGATTCGGCAATCTGCGCGCGGTAGGCTTCTGCTCCCCGTGCGTGAGGATTTAGAAGGCGAAAGCACTTGGGGCCGACCCGGCTAGCCCACCGGAAAAGAGCTGGTCGCGACTGACCAGTCCTGGCCGAACTCGACCGTCGGACCACCAGCCCTCCCGGGAAGTCGGCGATGAACCGATAGCAGCACGACCGCTTGCATATCCGTCATGTCACTTCCGGCGCCGAGCTGCTGGCCTACCTGCACAGCTACGTCGCGCTATCATGACGCGATCGGCTCTCGGCATAGCCGGGAACGGTTCTAGGTTTTTGGTTTTTGGGGTTCGTAGGGGAAGGGATGATAAAAGAATGGACCCCGTCCACCTGGGGCCGAATTCTGACGAGATCGCCAGACTGGCGCCTGCGCCTGCATGGCTTAGAACTGTCGCTGACGGTGAATGGCCAGACTCACCGGGTCAACGTCGAGGAAGAGGTCACTTATCGGGTGAATCGGGGTGTCCTCTGGACGGATGTCACAGTCCATTCTGGCCTGGCCCGGGAAGTGAGGGCCGACGGTCTGCCCAACGTCCAAGGGGCCGCTTTGATTCAAGCGCTGGAAGCCGCGCTAGTCGACAAGCGAATCCGCGAGGACATGGCGTTTGTGCAAGGCGCTCACCGATCCGTCCTTCATTGGCTTGGACTCAAGACCAAGCAGGAGCAGGCAGCGGAGGCCGATCGGCGATGGTTCACGCATGAGATGCAGGCGGCCTTGGAAGCGGCCCGGCCGTCGATAGACATGAAGGCCGTCCGCGCGCGCATGCGAAAGCCCGGTGTGCGAGCCAGGCTGGGACAAGAGGCCGCCGCCGTGGAGCGTTCCCTCATCAATTGGGAAACCGACCATCGCTCCTTCTGGACCTCCCTCAACACCGCTCACACCGGGCGTGAGTTACAGGCCTGCAAGGACCTGTTCGACCGGGTGGAGAGCAAGCCTTTGACCGAGGAGCAAGCACGGGCGGTGGTTTGCTTCGACAACAGGGTGCAGGTCGTGGCCTCGGCCGGCTCTGGCAAGACGTCCACCATGGTTGCAAAGGCTGTCTACGCCATCCACCGCGGCTTCGTAGCCCCGGAACGCATTGTTTTACTGGCCTTTAACAAGCAGGCAGCAGATGAACTCAAGGAGCGCGCAGCCAAATCGCTTGAGCGGTTGGGTATGGAAGACATTTCGGTGGAAGCCTCCACCTTCCACGCGCTGGGTCTTCGCATCATTGGCAAGGCCACCGGGGAGAAGCCGGACGTCCCGGATTGGGCTACCGACGCTGCCGGCGGGGTTCGCAAGCTCACCGAGATTATCGACCAGCTTAAGGACCGCTCCCCCACCTTTCGAACCCAGTGGGATCTCTTCCGGCTCGTCGTCAGTCGGGATCTACCGGCGTTTGGGTCGAATGGTTCACCAGACGTTTGGGACAAAGAAGGCAATGGGCGCACGCTCACCATTGATGGGAAGCGCGTGCGCAGCCTAGAAGAAGCGACGCTTTGTAACTGGCTCTTCTACAACGGCGTAGATTACCTCTACGAGGAGCCTTACAAGTTTAAGACCGCCGACGAAGACCACCGCCAATACCGCCCGGACTTCTATTATCCGGGCATAGATCTTTATCACGAGCACTTCGCGCTGGATGCCAAGGGCAAAGCGCCGCCTCACTTTGAAGGCTACCTCGCCGGGGTCGAATGGAAGCGACAACTGCATAAGGAGCGCGGGACGGCACTGATCGAAACGACCTCAGACCAGATCCGCCGCACTGGCGAGGTGTTCGACCACTTGACCGCCGAGCTAACCAGCCGCGGCATCAAACTCGACCCCAATCCCGATCGCGAGATTCCCATCGGAGGTCAGAAGCCCATGGAGCCGATGGAACTGACGGGCTTGATGCGGACATTCATCAGCCATGCAAAGAGCAACTGCTTGACGATGGCGGCGCTTCGCCAGCGGCTGGATGCCATGCCGGAGAACTCATTCAAGTACCGGCATCGGATGTTCCTCGACATCGCCGCGCCCGTCCTGGAAGCGTGGGATGCTGCCCTAGCGGCCGAGGGCGGTCTCGATTTTGAGGACATGCTTAACCAAGCGGCCGAGCATCTGGAGAGCGGCCGGTACGAGGCGCCCTACGAGCTGGTCATGGCGGATGAATTTCAGGATGCCTCCCGGGCACGGGCTCGCCTATGCCGCGCCTTGGTTCAGAAGCCAGGGCGGTACCTGTTCGCTGTAGGTGACGACTGGCAGTCTATCAATCGATTCGCCGGCGCGGACGTCTCGGTCATGACCGGTTTCAGGGAATGGTTCGGCCACGGGCAGCTCCTTAAGCTGGAACAGACATTTCGCTGCCCTCAGGCACTGTGCGATGTGTCCAGCCAATTCGTGTCCAAGAACCCAGCCCAGATCAGCAAGCGAGTGCGATCGGTCACTCCTGCGATGGGCCCGGTGCTCCAGGCCTTCCAGGTGGACAAAAAGGACAAGCTGGCCGACGCCATCGACCAGTTCGTGGTGAGGCTCGCCGAAGGGGTTAAGGACGGCACCATCCAGCCAGGGCGCAACGGAAAAATCTCGGTCTACGTTCTAGGCCGCTACAACGCCGATAGGCAATACATGCCGGCAGGCAAAGCCCGCTTCGAACGTTGGGTGGACGTATCGTTCCTCACCATCCACCGCTCCAAGGGCAGCGAAGCCGACTACGTTATCTTGCCGGAGATGCTAAGCGTGTTGAGGGGGCGCAGCTTCCCCAATGACCGCGCCGACGACCCGGTGCTGGCGTTGGCCATGCCCGCGGGGGACGACTATCCCCAAGGGGAAGAACGCCGCCTGTTCTATGTGGCTCTTACCCGGGCACGGCGCAGCGTCGCAATGTTTACCGCCCGTGGGCAATGCTCCGATTTCCTCCGAGAGCTAGTTGAGGACGGCACGGTGTCAATCACCGACACCGAAGGCGAATCCATCCAAGAGGAAAGCTGCCCCGCGTGCAAGCAAGGGGTTCTCGTCTTGCGGACTGGTGACTACGGTGAGTTCCGTTCCTGCTCTAATTTCCCCGCTTGCCGTTACAAGCCCAAGAGGCGAGGGAGCGCACCGATCTCTTCAGGCAACGAAAGCTAGTCGACAGTCTTGGGCGGAATTGTAACGAAGCTCCGATTGTCCATGGCCGACCGAGGCTGTGTGAAAACGTCCCGATCGCCTAGACTGAGTCAACGCATTCAGACTGGGGGATCGGATGAAGCGATTCATAGAGGGAGAAGACCGCAAGCAGGCTACGCTGCTTCCAGAATGCCTCGATGATTTCATCGCCGAGGATAACCCCGCCAGGATCATCGACGCGTTTGTTGAAGAGTTGGATCTCGAGTCGCTCGGGTTCGAAGGTGCCAATCCCTCAACTACAGGTCGCCCCTCATATCATCCTGCCGTCCTGCTGAAGATATACATCTATGGCTACCTCAACCGGGTCCAGTCCAGCCGCCGTCTGGAGCGCGAATGCCAACGCAATATAGAGCTGATGTGGCTGACCGGTCGACTGGCGCCGGACTTCAAGACGATTGCAGACTTCCGCAGGGATAACAGCACAGGCATTCGCAATGTCTGCCGTCGTTTCGTTGTGTTGTGCCG